>JAVXWK010000803.1:0-6750 GCA_032230575.1 Pseudonocardiales bacterium
AGGCTGACGTTGACCCGGTCGAGCCCGGCCTCGGCCAGCGCCGGAATCAGCTCGACGGCCGCCTCCCACGACGGCTCGAAGTCTTCCTTGGTGAACGGCTCCTCGGACCCGGTGATGTCCTGCGCCCTGATCGGCATCGGCCGATGCCCGTACGCCCCGATGCCCACAGCCCGGCCGTGCGAACGGAAGTACAGGTCCGCTTCCTGGTGCCGCAGAATCGGCTGCCGCGCAAGAGCTTCCGCACTGACGTCCAGGTCGCCCGTGAACGCGTACTGGTGCGCCATCGGCACGAGCGGGATGGTGAGCCCGACCATCTCCCCCAGCACCGGGCCCCACATCCCGGCACACGACACGACGATGTCGGCGGGATAGGTGTCCGTCTCGGTGCGCACCCCGGCAACCCGGTCGCCGGCCGTCTCGACCGCGACGACCTTCTGCCCGAACTCGAACCGCGCTCCCCGCTCGACCGCCCGCCGCGCCTGGATCTCGGCCGCCAGCACCGGCTTCGCGAGCCCGTCGCTCGGAATCAGGAACCCGCCCAGAAGCCGCTCCCGGTCCACCAACGGGTGCAGCGACGCCACCTCGTCAGCGGCGATCAGCCGGCTCTCCACACCCCACGACGTGGCCCATCCGTGCCGCCGCGTGAGGTCGGCGAGCCGCTCGGGAGTCGTCGCGATCTCCAGCCCGCCGATCTGGTCGAAGCACCCGAGCCCGGTGTACTTCTCGACCGTGTAGCGCGCGAAGGCCGTCATGCTCCGGCAGGAGTTGGTCTGGAACACCAGCCCCGGCGCGTGGCTGCTCGAACCGCCCGCGGCGAGGCCCTGCGCCTGGTCCAGGACCGTGACGTCGGTGAAACCCCGTTCGGTGAGCTCGTCGGCCAGCGCACAGCCGACGATCCCCGCCCCCACGAGCACCACGCGAGGCACCTCTCCAGGCATCTGGACACCCCTTCGCCGCCGTTGCGCGGAACGGAACTTGTTCCGCTATCTGCAACAAGGTGCGTCCAGCGCGTCCTGCTGTCAATACCGCCGTTCGGGCAGCGCACGTTTGACGCTCGGTGAAACCGGGCATCAAGGGAGGTTCAACGCGTCACGAACCGTTCGGCGTCCAAAACCCGGTACGGCCGGTCGTGGAAGGGACGCGTGCCGGGGTCGACCGGCGCGGTCAACCCGGTCTCGTTCTACAACCGGGCGACGGCCTCGTACTCCCGATTGGCGTGGGCCCGGAGCACCGCGCCCGCGGCCGGATTCGCCGCAGGCACAGCGCCAGTTCAGCCCGCGAAGTACCCGAGCTGCGCCGAGAGGTTTCCCGCCGCCGACACCATCGCCGGCACGATCTGCTCCACCCGCTCCCGCGACAACCGGTACGACGGCCCGGAAGCACTCATCGCCGCCACGACCTCACCCCGATGCCCCCGCACCGGCACGGCCACCGCGTGCAGCCCCAGTTCCAGCTCCTCGAAGCACGCCGCGTACCCCTGCGCCGCGACCTCTTCCAGTTCGGACAAAAGCTGCGAAGGGTCCACCACGGTGTTCTCGGTGTACGAGTCGAGCGGCAACGAGACGAGCCGCTTGCGCTCGTCCAGGTCGAGGTGGGCGAGCAGGATCTTGCCGGACGACGTGGCGTGCAGGGGCGTGCGCTGGCCGATCCAGTTCACCGCCGAGACGGCTGCCGAGCCGCGGGCCTGGGTGATGTTGATGGCGACTCCGGCGTCGTGCACGGCGATGTTCACGGTCTCGCCGAACGAGTCCGCGAGCGTCTGGCACACGGGCTGCCCGAGCTTGGTCAGGTCCATGCGGCCGGTCGCCGCACCGGCCAACCGGACCACACCGAAACCGATGGCGTATTTGCCTCTTTCCCCGAGTTGCTCAACCAGGCCACGCGCTTCCAGCACGGAGACGAGTCTGGACACCGTGGACTTGTGCACACCCAGCTCACCTGCGATTTCGGTGATACCGGCCTCGCCATGGGCCAGTAGTTCCAGCACGCTGATGGCTCGATCGACGGACTGCACCTGAGCTGCCGGGTCGGAGTTGCTCATCGCGCAACAGTAACCGGCAGGCAAAACAACCCGCTGGCCTCTTGACGGGGCGTCGTTGGAGCCGCACATTGTGTTGCGTCATTCGGAACGCGTGCCGCGTAACGCAACGGAGGCCGACGATGATCCGCGCCTGCGCTCTCATGGACCTGCCCCCGGGAGAGGCGGTGCGCATCGTCGGTCCTCATACGCCGATCGCGGTGTTCAACGCCGACGGTGTGCTGTACGCAGTCGACGACACCTGCACCCACCAGGACGCCTCCCTCAGCGAGGGATGGCTCGAAGGGTGCTTCGTCGAATGCCCGCTGCACGCCGCGTCCTTCGACCTTCGCACCGGCGAGCCGACAAGTCTCCCCGCCAAAAGACCGGTGAAGACCTATCCCGTCCTTGTGGAGGATGGAGTGGTCTATGTCGATGTCGAAGTGAACAACAAGGACGTGGCGTGAGGACGATCGCGATCATCGGCGCATCACTCGCCGGTTTGAGGTCGGCGCAGGCACTGCGCCAGCAGGGGTTCGACGGACGGCTCGTCATCGTGGGCGACGAGATCCATCTCCCCTACGACCGACCTCCTCTCTCGAAGGACTTCCTCCTCGGCAAGGTCGAGGCGGTACCGCTCGCCGACCAGGAGGATCTCGACGCCCTCGACGCCGACTGGCGACTGGGGGTCCAAGCCACCGGGCTGCTCACCGCTGGCGAGGTCGCGCTCAGCGACGGCACGACCGTCGAGGCCGACGGCTTCGTCATCGCGACGGGCGGCATCCCGCGGGCGCTCCCCAACACACACGTCCTGCGCACGCTCGACGACGCCATCAAGCTCCGCGACGCCGTCAACAACGCACAGCACGTCGGCGTCATTGGCGCGGGCTTCATCGGCGCGGAGATCGCGTCGAGTGCGCGCGCTCTGGGCAAGGACGTCACCGTCGTCGAGGCCCTCTCTGCGCCCCTCATGCGTGTACTCGGCGCCGAGATGGGCGCTGCATGTGGACAGCTGCATGACGACCACGGATCAACGTTGATTACCGGAATCAATGTTGATTCAGTCAACATTGACGGCGGAATCAACCTCGCGGATGGACGCAGGGTTGACGCCGACGTCGTCGTCGCGGGCATCGGCACGCGCCCGGCGACCGACTGGCTCGCGGGCGGGCCCGTCAAGGTCGACAACGGCGTCGTGTGCGACGCGGGCGGTGTCACGAACCTGAAGAACGTCGTGGCCGTCGGCGACGTCGCGAACTGCGCGGGCCATCGCGCCGAGCACTGGACGTCCGCGACGGAACAGGCGCAAATCGCCACCCGCAACTTGCTGGCGGGCGAGACGGTCGCGACGCACACCAACGGCGGCTACGTCTGGTCTGATCAGTACGGGGTGCGGATCCAGTTCATCGGACGGGCGACGAACGACGTTCGCGTCGAAGATGGGTCCATCGAGGACCGGAAGTTCGTGGCGACCTATCGAGACAGTGGGAACCCGGAAGACGTTGTCGGCATTGTGGCAATGAGCAACGCTCGACTTTTCACCCGCCTACGCAGGAATCTCAAGTAGCGACGGTCGTCACGGTTTATGCCCACCGGCGACCGGCTATACCCCAGTGTCCTTCGTGGACACACGAAACAGGGAGGCGCGTCGCCGGTGCGGCAGATCATCAACCCCTTCGACCAGAGTGTTCTCACCGAGATCGAAGACCAAACCCGCGAACAGGCGATCCAGGCGATCGCCAAGGCGAGAAACGCCTTCGACCACGGCGACTGGCAGCACGCGAGCCCCGAGCACCGCGCCGCCGTCCTGAACCGGGTCGCGGACCTGCTGGAGCGCGACAAGGAGGACATCGCCCGCACCGAGACGCTCGACACCGGCAAGACGCTGGTCGAGAGCCGCATCGACGTGGACGACGTCTGTTCCGTGTTCCGCTACTACGGCAACCTCGCCGGCCTGCTGCACCCGAAGATCGTCCAGGGCGCCCCGGCGGACGTCATCAGCCGCATCGACTACGAACCCGTCGGCGTCTGCGGCATGATCGCTCCCTGGAACTACCCGCTGCTGCAGATCTCCTGGAAGATCGCCCCGGCTCTGCTCGCGGGCAACACGCTGGTGGCCAAACCGAGCGAGATCACGCCCCTCACCACCATCAAGCTGTTCGAGCTGCTGCAGGAAGCCGGACTGCCCGACGGCGTCGCGAACCTCGTCCTCGGCACCGGCCCCGAAGTCGGCGCTCCGCTGAGCGAACACCCGGACGTCGACCTCATCTCGTTCACCGGCAGCCTCGCCACCGGCCAGCGGATCATGGCCTCCGCGGCGAAGACCGTGAAGAAGGTCGCGCTCGAGCTCGGCGGCAAGAACCCGAACATCGTCTTCGCGGACGCGGACATCGACACCGCCGTCGACTACGCGCTCACCGCCGCGTTCTTCCACGCGGGCCAGGTCTGCTCGTCGGGCACGAGGCTCATCGTGCACAGCAGCATCTACGACGACTTCGTCACCGAGGTCGCGCGCCGGGCCGACAGGATCAAGCTGGGCAACGGTTTCGACGAGGACACCGAGTCCGGCCCGCTCGTCAGTGCCGAGCACCGCGCCAAGGTCGAGAGCTACGTCCAAACGGCCAAGGACGAAGGCGCCACCCTCAAGGCAGGCGGCAAGCGCCCGGAGGAAGCCGAGCTGCAGAACGGTTTCTTCTTCCGCCCCACCGTCTACGCGGACTGCACGCGCGACATGAAGCTCGTCCAGGACGAGACGTTCGGCCCGATCATCACCGCCGAGCGCTTCGAGACCGAGGACGAGGCCACGTTCCTCGGCAACGACACGGAGTACGGCCTCGCGGGCGGGGTCTGGACCCAGGACCTCGACAAGGCCCAGCGCGTCGCGAAGAAGCTGCGCCACGGCACGGTCTGGATCAACGAGTTCGGCCCGTACCTGCCACAGGCGGAGTGGGGTGGCTTCAAGCGGAGTGGCGTCGGCCGTGAGCTCGGCACCGCGGGCCTGCACGAGTACACCGAGCCCAAGCACGTCTACCAGAACCTCAAGCCCGCTGCTCAAAACTGGTTCGCGCGAAAGGACGACAAGTGACCGCATATGACTACGTGATCGTCGGCGGCGGAACGGCGGGCTGTGTGCTCGCCGCGAGACTCACCGAGGACGAGAACGTCACGGTCGCGGTCATCGAGGGCGGTCCGTCGGACGTCGGCGACGAGAAGATCCTCAACCTGCGCAACTGGATCAACCTGCTCGAGACCGAGTACGACTACGACTACCCCACGGTCGAACAGCCGCGCGGCAACTCGCACATCCACCACAGCCGCGCCAAGGTGCTGGGCGGATGTTCCAGCCACAACACGCTGATCTGCTTCAACCCGCTGCCCCAGGACTTCGACGACTGGGGCCACGGCTGGACGTGGGACGCGCTCGGCCCGTACTACGACAAGGTCCAGCTCAACATCATCCCGGTCGAGGAGAAGGACCGGAACCCGATCGCGAAGGACTTCGTCGCGGCCACTCAGAAGGCCGTGGACGTCCCGGAGATCGACGACTTCAACGCCAAACCGTTCGAGGACGGCGTCGGCTTCTTCTCCATCGCCTACCACCCGGAGAAGAACAACCAGCGGTCGTCGGCGTCAACGGCGTACCTGCACCCGATCCTCGACAGCCGCAAGAACCTGACCCTGCTGCTCAACACCTGGGCCGGCAGGATCGAGTTCGACGGCAACCGGGCGATCGGCGTGCACACCGACAAGGGCTACATCGAGGCCACCAAAGAGGTTCTGCTCTGCGCGGGCGCGATCGACACGCCCCGCCTGCTCAACCTGTCCGGCGTCGGCGACGCCGAGCACCTGAGCAACATCGGCATCGAGGTCAAGCACGACCTGCCCGGCGTCGGCGAGAACCTGCTCGACCACCCCGAGTCCGTCATCGTCTGGGAGACCACGAAACCACTGCCGGAGAACTCGGTCATGGACTCCGACGCGGGCCTGTTCATCCGCCGCGACTCCTCCGACCCGCGCCCGGACCTGATGTTCCACTTCTACCAGATCCCGTTCACCACCAACACGGAACGCCTCGGCTACCCCACGGTGGAGCACGGGGTCTGCATGACGCCGAACATCCCCAGGCCCCACAGCAAGGGCAAGCTGTGGCTGAAGTCCAGCGATCCGAAGGAGAAGCCCGCGCTGGACTTCGGGTACTTCACCAACCCCGACGGCTACGACGAGCAGACCCTGGTCGACGGCTTCAAGATCGCGCGCAAGATCGCCGAACAGGAACCGCTGAAGTCGTGGCTCAAGCGCGAGATCGCGCCCGGCCCGGACGTCACGAGCGACGAGGCCCTGTCCGAGTACGGCCGCAAGGCGGCCCACACCGTCTATCACCCAGCCGGAACGTGCGCGATCGGGTCCGTTGTGGACGGTGACCTCAAGGTCATCGGTCTCGAAGGCCTGCGCGTCGTCGACGCATCCGTGTTCCCCACCATGCCGACCGTGAACCCGATGGTCACGGTTCTCATGATTGGAGAGCGCGCTGCTGACCTGATCAGGGAGGCGTAGTTGTGACAGCCACACTGCCGACAGCCGAGGACAGGCTCAAAGACCTCGGCTACACGTCGGAGTTCAGAAGGGACATGAGTCCCTGGGCGAACTTCTCGCTGGGCTTCACCTACCTCTCCCCCGTGGTCAGCACGTACACGTTGTTCGGCACGGCCCTGATGCTCGGCGGCCCGCCGATG
>JAVXWK010000845.1:0-3758 GCA_032230575.1 Pseudonocardiales bacterium
TCCAGTCGCGGGCCGGGGTGCACGACACCCTCGAAGCCGCGTCGTGACCCTGTCCGGCGGGCGGTGGGACCACCGCTCGCCGGCAGCACGGCCAGCCACCAAATCGGTTGTGCCCGCCCAGCCGACGTCTCCGGGTCACACCTCTAGCCGGGGAACCCTCCTGTGAGCATCGCCGACGCGAGCTCGACCCTCGACCGGTATCCGGCGCGGGAGAACATCCGCGACAGACGGCCCTCGACGCTCTTCTCGCTCGCGCCGAGCAGGATGGCGATCTGCTTGTTGCCCAGGCCGTCAGCGACCAGGGTGGCCAGCAGGCGTTCGTTCTCCGCCACCGTCTCCTGTCGTCCGGGAACGGAGATGCCGTGCGTGCGCATGAGGTTGCGCAGCCAGGCGCGGCACATCAACGCCTGCAGCCCGCCCGCCGCGGCGTAGGCCTCCAGCAGCAGCTCCGGTGCGGCGACACCGAAGCGCACCAGGCGTTCCAGCCCGCTCACCAGTTCGAGCGGCTGACCGCGCTCGCGCAGCAGCGCGACGGCCTGGCCGGCCACCGCGTGGTCGTCGTGGACGGCGGCGTGGATCGTCAGCCGGTTCAGCTCGGCCTGCTCGGTTCCCATGCACTTCGCGACCGCCTCGACCCGCTCGAGCAGATCCGGCATCAGCCGGCGCTCGCCGAGATCGACGGCGATGTCGGCCAGCGAGGTCCACAGCAGGTCGGTCAGTGCGATCACGCCGGCCTCGTCCGCCTGGCGCAGCGCCGCTGCCAGCACCTCCCTGGCGGCGGCGTGCCGGCCGAACAACCGCTCGTGCGAGGCCTCGGTCAGCGCGAGCAGGTGGGGAAGAACGGGGGTGCGGTCGCGGGCGGTGGCGATCAGCGCCAGCGCACGGGACAGCTTGCCCCGGTACAGCTGCACGGTCGCCGCCAGGTGGAACATCGCCGTCTGGTCGGCGTCGCAGCCGTTGCGCGCACCGGTGGCCACGCTCTTGCGGGTGAGCTGCAAAGCCTCGGTGGCACGGCCGTGCGCGGCCGCCAACGCAGTTTGGCAGGCCGTCTTGAGCGGGATGTGCACCCGGTCCGACAACGCGAGCAGCACTTCGGCCCTGCGCTGTTCGCCGAGCGTCATCAGGGTGCCGACGAGCCAGCGCAGCTCGCTGTGCGGCCGTTCGCCGGCCTCGACCCTGGCGACGACGTTCGTCACGGCGTGGTCGAACTCGGCGCAGTCGCCGAGCCACAGTCCGGTGATCGGGCTGATCTGGTTGACGTGTGGCCCGACCAGCGCCGCGTCCGGATCCTGCCGGATCTTCTCCAGCAGCTCACGGGTCTGCCGCCAGTGACCGAGCAGGGCCAGCGCGTACGCCCGGCCGACGGCCTGCTCGAGAGGTGTGCCCGGCCACGGCCACCACCCGTCCTCCGCGACCTGTTCGAGCGTCGCGATGTCACCGGACTCGTGCAGCGCGGTGAGATGCAGCAGGCAGACGTTGACGAGCTGGCCCTCACCGATCTCCTCCGCGTCGCCGCCCAGCACGGCGCCGGTCGACTCCAGCGCCTGTTTCGCCTCGCCGCACAACAGGCAGGTGCGGGCGTGCGTGAGCAGGATCCGCACGCGTTCCGCGCGGTCGGTGGTCAGTTCGGCGGCCGCCCGCAACCAGGACAGCGACCGATTCGGGCTGTCCACCGCGGCCAGGCCGGCGCTGGTGAGCAGTTCGGCTCGAGCGCGGCACGGGTCCACCAGCCTGCCCGCCCTGACCAGCTGGTCGGGCAGGTAGGTGTCGATGTCGCACCGCGCGGTGCCCTGCCACAGCGCGGTCACCGCGATCTGCGCGAGCCTGCGCCGTTCGTAGGGACCGAACGTCGCCTCCAGCGAGAAGCCGACCAGCGGCACCCGGAACCGCCAGGCAGAGCCCGCCCGGACGTGCTGCAGTACCCCCGCGCGGGCCAGTTCGCCGAGGGCTGTCGTGGCTTCGTGCTCGGTCAGCCCGAGGGACTCCGCGACCAGCCGCGGTGCGGCCGGGCCGAGCAGGCCGAACGCGGCGATGGCCTTCGCCACGTCCCACGACGTCGCCCCCAGCGCGCGGACGTCCGCCAGCAGTTCCTCGTTCGCGGGTACCTGGAACTGCCCGCGCCACGGCGTGAGGTAGGCGTGCCGGTCCACCACCGACATCAGGTCACCGCCCATTCGCAGGGCCGTGGCCAGCACGTTCGGCCAGCCCCGCGTCACGGCCCAGAGCGCCTCGCACAGAGCGGGTTCCGGGAGCGCGCTGATCAGGGACGTGACCAGTTCGGATACCCGGCGGCGCGGAACCGGGCGCAGGGTCATGAGCTGCACGAGATCATCGGCGCGCAGCCGCTCGAAGGTGGAGCGGAACGCGGCCCTGGTCTCGGGGCGGAGCGGCAGGGCGACCGCGCACACGCACCGCGTGCCCGTGTTCGCGACCTGGCGGACCAACGCCTCCAACGTGCCGAGTGCGTCGACCGGCAGCCGATGCGCGTTCTTGAACACCAGGACTGTCCCCGGCCTGCCACGCAGCACCGAAAGCGGTGGAACGCGGCTCGCCAGGTCGGATCCGGCAGGGGGCTCGCCGAACGAGAGGTTGACGACCACGACGCGGCCCTCGCCGGCGTCTTCGAGCCGGTGGCAGATCTCCTCGACGCAGGACCGAAGCTCCACTCCGCTCGGTCCACTGAGGATGGTCAACGGCGGGCGCCCCGTGCCGGTGAGCTGCTCCACGACGTGGCAGGCGAAGCTCTCAGCGGGAGGAACAAGTCGTTCTGGCTGCACGGAAGTCGCTCTGTTCTGGTCTCCGCCGCGGCCTCGTGAGGGAACTCCCCCCATTCTGCCGCGGGTGGTGGCAGGTCGTCCTCTGCTCGGTCAACAGCCGGGCAACACTATCGAGACGTGCGCGGGACCGCTGATCGGACGTGGAACGGATGATCTCGGGCCTGACGCGATCGCGGCGACATTTCGGTGTGGCGCGGAAATGATTCCGGCCTTCTCGGGCGGACCGGTGCGCAGCAGGAAGGAATCCAGGTGGGCCACGACGTGATCACGGTCAACCCGGCGGCAGGGCAGGGCCACAGGTCCATTTCGGACGCCCTGATGGCCGCCGTGGACGGGTCGGTGATCCTCGTGAGCACCGGTCAGTACTACGAGACGCTGGTGCTGACCAAAGCGGTCACCATCACCGCGGAGGACGGCCCTGGCTCGGTCCGGGTCGTGGCGTCGTCCGGACCGGTTGTCGTGCTGGGAACCGACTCCGGCGCGTTGTCCGGTCTGACGATCGAGGCGCAGGACCAGGAGAGTCCCGCGGTGGTCGTGACCGACGGCCAGCTCAGCTTCACCGAGTGCCGCGTCAGCGCGACCGCCTGGTCCGCTGTGTACGCCACCGGCCGCGGCTCGGTGCTGATGCGCGGCTGCGAGGTGCGCAACCCGGTGGGGGCCGGCGTGGTCGTGACGTCCACCGGCAACGTGCTGGACTCCTGCCAGGTGCTCGAGATCGGCACGTCGGGCGTTGTGATCGCGGAGCACGGCGAACTCGCCATGCGCGCCTGCGGGGTGCGTGACGCGGGCGGCAACGGCATCTGTCTCAACGGCCACGGCCGGATCACCGTCACCGACACGACCATCACCAGGGCCACCAAGCCCGCGGTCGCTATCGAACAGCACGCGGGCGCGGTGGCCACGCGGGTGACGGTCAGCGACACCCAGGGCATCGGTTTCTACCTCGCCTCGTCCGGCAGCGTCCTCGTCGAGGAGGGCTCG
>JAVXWK010000866.1:0-8017 GCA_032230575.1 Pseudonocardiales bacterium
CCACGTCGAGCAGTGCCGGGCTGCTGGTGATCACGACCGTGGTCCGGCCGCGGCGCAACGCGGTGACGTTGCGGGCGATGAGCTGTTCGGTCACCGCGTCGACGGCCGTCGTGGGATCGTGCAGCACGAGGATCTCCGGGTCCGCGGCGAGTGCGCGGGCCAGGGACAGCCGTTGGCGTTGGCCGCCGGACAGGTTCGCGCCACGGTCGCGTACGGCGTAGTCGAGGCCCTCGGAGTGCAAGGCCACGACATCGGTCAGCATCGCGGCCGCGACGGCTTCCTCGATCAGCGCGCTCGTACCGGACGGATCGACGTTGTCCCGCAACGTTCCCGCGAACACCTCGTGGTGCGACGGGTTCACCAACAGGTGCGTTCGCACGCTCTCGATCGTCAACGCGGCGATCTCCTGCTTCGCCACCCGGACGACACCCGAGTACGAAGAGGGCGGTACGTCAACGGAAAGCACCGATGCCAGCTCGGCGGCGGCCTGCGGCTGGTAGGCCGCGATCGCGACGAACTCGCCGGGCCGCACCGAGAAAGTGAGGTCCCGCAACGTTCCGTGCGCCAAGCCCTCGACCTCGAGACCGCCATCCGGGCCGGGAACCTCGACACCAGGTGTCATGAGCGGTGGTGCGGCCAGGATCAACGCCATCCGTTCGGCCGAAGCGCGCGCGATCATGACGTACTTCGGCATCTCCGAGAACATCTTCAGCGGCTCGATCAGGAACTGCGCCAGTCCGACGGCCATCACCAGCTGGCCGATCGTGATGGTGCCCTGGAACGTCAGGTACCCGGCCCACAACGTGACCGCGGCTGCCAGCAACGAGTTCAGCGCCAGAGCGGCACCCGCGTAGGCGCCGTTGACCCGCGCCACGACGACCGACTGCTTCTTGGCCTCGGTGCTCACCCGCCGATAGGCCTGGAAAGCCGCGTAGCTGCCGCCGAACCCGTGCAGCGGCCGCAAACCGGCGATCAGGTCCGACACCTTCGCGCCGGCCCTGGCGACCTTCGCCTGCTGCATCTGGGTGCTCGCGCCGATCCGTCGTGACATCACGCTGAGCACGCTCAGAATGGCCACTGTGCCAACGAAGACCAGCACGCCGAGCGGCACGCTGATCACCGCCAGGACGACTCCGGTGATCACCACCGACACCAGGGAGCTGACCAGCAGCGGCACCACCTCGATGATGTCGGCCGTCTGGTCGGCGTCCTCGGTGGCGATGGTGAGCACCTCGCCGGACTTGAGGTCGACGTTGCGCGCCACCGGTCGCAGGCCGTGGTCCGCGACCGCGACTCGCCACCGATGCGCTTCCGTGGTGTTCGCCTTCTGCAGGATCCGCATGCCGAACCGCCACGAGTACGAGACGGTCGCCATGACGAGTCCGAGCGCCAGCAACGCCAGCCCCAGTGAGCTGACCTGTCCGCCGCGCAGCGCGTACTCGACGATCACGCCGAGCAGGATCGGCACGGCGGTCTCGGCGGCCTGGTACGAGCCCATGAGCAGGGTCCCGGACGCCATCGCGCCGACGTTGCGGCGCAGGGCGATCCGGAGAATGTCCTGGCCGCTGCGGACTTCAGTGTTCGTCAACGTGGCGCGCAATCGCTTCGGGGGTGGACAACGCCATGAGGTCGCGGATCGTGACCACGGGACCGAACTCGCGGCGGAGCAGGCTGATCAGCCTCACCGCGAGCATCGAGTGCCCGCCCAGCTCGATGAAGCCGTTCGTCATGCCCACCTCGTCCTCGTCGAGGTCGAGTGCCTCGGCGTACATCTCGCGGACCGCGGTCTCGGTCTCGGTGAGCTCCCTGGCCTCCTGCTTGACGAGCGTGCCGAGCGGCCGGGCTTCGGGCAGGGCGCTCGTGTCGGCCTTTCCGTTGACCGTCAACGGGATCGCGTCCACCGCGGCGTAGTGGGAGGGCCGCAGGTAGTCCGGCATGCCCGCGCCGACCTCGGCGGCGATCGCCGGGATGTCCGCGCCGTCCTCGAGCACGAGGTACGCCGCGAGCCGGTACGCGCCGTCGACCTGGGGATCGGACTGCGCGACGGCGGCGACGAACCGGACGCCGGGATGTGCCGCGAACCGCGCCTCGACCTCGCCGAGTTCGACGCGGTGCCCGCGGATCTTGACCTGCTTGTCGGTGCGGCCCAGGTACAGCAGGTTGCCGTCCGGGCGTCGGATCACGAGGTCACCTGTCCGGTACATCCGTTCACCGGGCACCCACGGGCACGCCACGAATCGCTCGGCCGACTGGCCAGGCTGACCGAGGTAACCACGCGCGATTCCCACACCGCTCACGTAGAGCTCGCCCGCCACACCGTCGGGCACGTGCCGCAGCCACGGGTCGAGTACGTAGACGTCGGTGTTGTCGATCGGCACACCGACTACCGGGTCGACGCAGTCGAACGTGCCGACGCCCAGCGTGTTGATCGTGTACTCCGTTGGCCCGTAAAGGTTGTAGCCGATCGTGCCGGGAGTGTCGGCGAGCAGCTGCCACAACGTCGGCGTGACGGCCTCGCCGCCCAGCAGCACCAGCGCCGGCTTGTGGGCGCCGTCGAGCAATCCTTCAGCGACCAGTTGCTGCGCGTAGGTCGGCGTCACGTTGATGACGTCGATCTCGTGCTCGCCGCAGTACTCGACGAGCCCGGTCGCGTCGCGGCGCAGCTCCTCGTCGCAGATGTGCACCTCGTGGCCGTCGGCGAGCCAGAGCAGCTCCTCCCACGACATGTCGAACGCGAACGACACGGTGTGCGCGATGCGGAACATCCGGTGCCCGTGCTCGGCCAGCACCGGCTCGAAGATCCTGCGCTGGTGGTTGACCATCATGTTCGTCAGGCCCGCGTACTCGGTCACGACTCCCTTGGGCTTACCCGTCGAACCCGAGGTGTAGATCGTGTAGGCCGCGTGCTTGAGCCGGTTCGGGTCGTTCGCGCGGAACGTGATCACCGGCTCGGCGTCCGGCCACGGCTCGTCCAGCTCGAACGTCGAGCCCTGGATGCGGTGAGCCACCGCCGAGGTCGTGATGACCAGCGACGGTTGCGCGTCGTCGATGATCGCGGCGATCCGCTCGTCCGGGTGGTCCAGCTCCAACGGCACGTACGCAGCACCACACCGCAGGATTCCGAACAACGCGACGACCCAGTCCAACGAGCGCGGAACCGCGATGGCGACCGACGTCTCGACGCCGATGCCTCGTTGTGCGAGCACACCGGCGAGGTGACGGCTGCGGTCCCTGAGCTCCGCGAACGTCATGGTGTCGCCGTGCGTGACGAGGGCGGTGCGGCCGGGGTCGCGGTCGGCCGCCTCGTCGAACAGGTCGACCACGGTCTTGTTGCCGAAGTCGTTGGGCGCGTTCAGTTCCGGCTTCGGCCCGGTGCCGCGGACGGCACCGATCCGGTCTGCCGTGGCCAGGTCGTCGAGGATCCGCAGGTATTCGTCGAACAGTCTGGTCGCGGTGGCGGGTTCGGTGATCGCGGGCCGGTACTCCAGCTTGACCGTGATCTCGCGGCCCGGTGTGACGACCCACGTGAACGGGTAGTGCGTCGAGTCCTCGAACTCGTGCGCCGTGATGTGGTTGATCGCGTTGAACTCGACGAACGTGTCGTCGTCCAGGAAGTTCTGCAGCACGAACAGGCTGTCGAACAGCTGGTCCTGCCCGCTGGCGCGCTGGATCTCGCCCAGCCCGACGTGCTCGTGCTCCATCGCGTCGACCCTGGACTTCTGGACGTTGCCGAGGAACTCGCCGACGCTGTCCCGCGGCCTCGCGGTCACCCGCATCGGCACGGTGTTCAGCAGGACACCGACGATTCCTCCGGTGCCTTCTTCCTCGCGCCCGGACACGGTCACGCCGAACACCGCGTCCGCGCGCCCGGTCTCGCTGCCCAGCAGCAGACCCAACGCGCCGGTGACCACCGAGTTGAGCGTGACGCCGTGCGTCTTCGCGGCGTTGCGCAGGCGGTCGGACTGGTCTTCGGTCAGCGACTTCGTGATCTTGACCGGTAGTGCGTCCGAAGTGGACGGTCCGGCGAGCAGCGTCGGGCCCGGCAGGTCGTTCAGATACCGAGCCCAGAACTGTTCCGCCGCAACGGCATCCTTGGCCCGCAGCGCGCGGGTGTAGTCCTCGAAGCTCGGCCCCGGCTTCGTGTCGAGTGGTTCGCCCGCCAGGATCGCGCGGTAGGCGTCGAAGAAGTCGCGCAGCACGATCTCGCGCGACCAGCCGTCCCACAGCAACAGGTGGTGGCTGAACAGCAACGCGTCGCGGCCGTCCGGCAGCCGCAGCACGGCAAGCCGCACCAGCGGCGGCTCGGTCAGGTCGAAGCCGGTCGCCCGGTCCTCGTCGCGCAGCGCGTCGACGGCTTCGCGGTTGAGCACGTCGACGATGTCGACCGGGACGGCTTTGCCCGGCGTGATCACCTGGACGGGCTCGCCGTTCTCGTCCGTCTCGAAGCCCGCACCGACCACGGGGTGCTTGGCGATGACGTGCGCCATTGCCCGCTGCAGCGCCTTCGCGTCCAGCCGCCGGTCGAACGTGAAGCAGCTCTGCGCCACATAATGTCCGGCTTCCTGCGCCAGTTCGGCTTGGAAGTACAGACCCTTCTGCAGCGGTGAGACGGGCGCGGTCCTGCGGGTGGTGGCCGAGGCGTCCGCGATTCGTTCGAGCGCGAGCAGCCATCGTGCCGCGATCTCGTCGGACACGTCGCCGGCGAGCGCGAACGTCGCCCTGAGACTGCCCGTCGTGGTGTCGGCCCAGGCGTTGACCTCGACCGCGTACGGGCTCGGCCCGGTGTGGCCGACGTGCAGCGCCTGCGACTCGCTGCCGCGGCCCAGGTAGTTGAACAGCACCTGCGGCTTCGGGAGCGCGGCCAGCACAGGGGCGGTCTGGGGGTTCAGGTGTCGCAGCTGCCCGTACTTGACGTGGGTTCGTTCGTCCGGCTGCTTCTTGGTGAGCTCGCGGGCAGCTTCGATCGGGTCGGTCTCGGCGCTGAGCTTCACCGGCGCGATGGACGTGAACCAGCCGACCGTGCGCGTGTAGTCGTGGTGTGCGTGGATCGGTACGCGGCCGTGGCGTTCGAGCTCGATCACCAGGTCGGTCGGCGTGCCTTGGATCTCGGTCAACGCTGTCCGCAGCGCACCTGCGAGCAACTCGGTCAGCCCGAGGCCGAGCGCTGTCGGCGCAGTGTGCACGACGCGGTCGGTGATGTCCGCCGACAGGTTGACCGTGATCTCGCGCAGGTCGCCGATGTGCGGGGTGAGGACCGGGGCGTCGAGCGCGTCGATCCACCTCCGCAGGTCTGCGGAGTTCTGTGCGTCGAGAGTGAGGGCGTCGGCGTACTGCCGGAACGGGGTGGTGGTCGGGGCGAGCTCTTCACCGCGCATGGCCGCGGCCATGTCGTCGAGCAGGATCAGCCACGACACGGCGTCCACGGCGAAGTGGTGGATCACGACGACCAGGGTCTTGGCCGGCTCGACCCAGGAGAACGCCGCCATGACGCCGGCTTCGGGATCGAGCCGCGCCGCAGCCTCGTCCGCGACGGCCTGAAGATCGTCAGAACTGTCAGACCCGCTTGAGATGATTGGAGTGGGGACCCGATCCCCCCAGGGGGCCTGCCAATCGGGATCGATTCCGAGCGTCCACACCCCGTCCGTCACGGTCAGCCGCATGCTCAGGGCCGCGTGTGCCCGCAGCACGGCCTCCGCGGCGCGCCGGGCGTCGGCCAGGCTGGCGCAGGGGAGTCGGCGCGCCTGGGCGAACGTCCGGAGCGAGCCGCCCAGCTCCCGTTGACGCAGCACGATCGCGGTCGGCGTGACCGGGCCGTCCTGCCGCTCGACCGGAGCGGCGACGGGCGCGGCTTGAACGCCGAACTGGGAGGCCAGAGCGCGCGGAGTCTTGTGCAGGAACAGATCGCGCGGCGCGAACCGCACCCCGAGCGCGCGGGCGCGGTTCACCACGCCGATCGCGATGATCGAGTCGCCACCGGCCGCGAAGAAGTCGGTGTCGGCGTCCACAACGGACCCCGGCAGCGCGGCGGCGAACACCTCCACCAGTGAGGCCAGCGCCGGAGCGTCCGAGGACACCTCGACAGGCGAAGCCTCGGAGCGGGCGCGTTCGGCCAGCGCGCGGCGGTCCAGCTTGCCGTTGACGGTCAGCGGCAGCGAGTCCAGGAGCAGAACCCGTTGCGGCACCATGTGCACGGGCAGCGTCCCACCGACGAAAGCCAGGACGTCGGAAGCAGGCGTGCCCACCACGTGCGCGACGAGGTGGTCGGCGCTGTCCGCCACCGTCACGGCGCAGTCGACGACACCGGGCACCGCGAGGATCGCGGACTCGACCTCGCCGAGCTCGATGCGGAAGCCCTTGAGCTGCACCTGGAGGTCGGCGCGGCCGAGGAACTCCAGCTCGCCGTCGAGATTGCGCCTGGCCAGGTCACCCGAGTGGTACATGCGCGAGCCGTCGCCCGCGAACGGGTCCGCGACGAACCGCGACGCCGTCAGGCCCGGACGGCCGTTGTACCCGAGCGTCACCTGCGGTCCGGCCACGTAGATCGTGCCGACCTGGCCTGGCGGTACCGGCCGCAGCTGTTCGTCGAGCAGGTAGCACCGCAGACCCGCGATCGGGCCGCCGATCGGGCTGACTTCCTTGCCCAGAGCGAAGTCGGCGTCGTCCAGCAACCGGTACGTGGTGTGGACGGTGGTCTCGGTGATGCCGTACATGTTGACCAGTTCGGGCCGATCGGTGCCGTAACGAGCGACCCAGCCGCGCAGACGACCCAGATCGAGTGCTTCACCGGCGAAGATCACCCGACGCAGTGCCGACAGCGGCGTTGAAGCATGCAGATCGGCGTCGATGAACTGGTAGAACGCCGACGGCGTCTGACAAAGAACTGTCACACCGCGGTCGAGCACGAGCTTGCGGAAGTCCACCGGAGAGCGGGTCAGGCTGTGCTCGGGCACGACCAACTGGCCGCCGTGGGTCAGCGCGCCCCACAGCTCCCACACCGCCACGTCGAACGAGTAGGTGTGGAACTGGGTCCAGATGTCGGAGGGGCCGAACGACATCTCCGGCGCCGTGTTGACCAGCAGCGAGACCACGTTCTCGTGCGACACGACGACACCCTTGGGGCGTCCCGTCGAGCCGGACGTGTAGATCATGTACGCCGGTTGCCGCCAGTCCACCGCGGGCGGGACGAACGAACCAGGCTCCACGTCGTCCATGCACAGCACGGTTGCCGAGACACCGGCGCGCGCGAGCATGGACGAGAAACGTTCCTGCCGGCCCGGCTCGACGAACGCGACCTGAGGCTGGGCGTCGGCGAGCACGAACTCCAGCCGGTCGTCCGGGTAGGCCAGGTCCAGCGGAACGTACGCGGCCCCGGCGGACACGACCGCGATCAGCGCGACCACCTGCTCCAGCGAGCGCGGCAGCGCGACGGCGACACGGGTGTGCGGGCCGACGCCGTGTGCCTGCAACGTCGCCGCGAGCTGGTTCTTGGCCTCGAGGAGCTCGCCGAACGTCATCGACGAGGACGTCCCGTCGAGCCGGCAGAACGTCACCGCGGTGGCCGAAGGATCACGCAGAGCCGCGCGGTCGAACAGCTGCGCCAAGGTGACCGGAACGATCTCCGCACCAGCCCGTGCGTCGGTCAGAGCAGGCACCGGAATCTCAGAACCGGTGACCAGAGCCAGAAGCGTGTCGGCGAACGCGCGCACGATCCGGTCCGCACCCGTCGATCGCACCACGGAGGTGTCGTAGATCAGGTTGAAGCGCAGAGACCCGTCGAGGTGCCGCTGAACCTCAAGTGTCAACGGGTAGTGCGGTGCACCCTCGTTCACCACGTCGAGAATCTCGAAACCGTCGGCCGAGCCCAGAGCAGCCTTGTCCAGCGCGATGTCGAACACGACGAGCGTGTCGAACGATGCCTGCCGCCCGAGCCGGGTGAGGGAGACGTGCTGGTGCGGCAGCACAGCGGTCTGGTGCCGCTGCACGGAAGCCAGCAGCTCGGAAGCGGGAGTACCGGAGG
>JAVXWK010000878.1:0-2574 GCA_032230575.1 Pseudonocardiales bacterium
GTACCTGCACGCCTATTCGCTGTGGAGGCATGGCTCGTCGCTGCACGCGGTCCGCCGGCGCGGGGAGGCGAAGGTGAGCCTTCGCGATGCGTACGACGTTGCGATTGCAGCCGGGCTGCTCGCGCTCGCCGGTGCGGTCAGCTCGGCGGCAGTCTCGCTCGGTGTGCGTGCCACGACTACTGAGTCGGTTCCCCGTCAACAAGAACGGCCGCGGCCCTTCAACCTGACGCCGAAGGAGTTGGAAGTACTAGGACTGCTGGTCGAGGGCTATACCAATCGCCGCATCGGCTCGGCACTGTTCATGACCGAGAAGACCGCGAGCGTCCACGTGTCCCACATTCTTGCCAAGCTCTCGGTGGGGAGTCGTGGCGAGGCGGTGTCGCGGGCCTACGAGCTCGGTCTTGCGCGACCCGGCAGTCGTCACAATGGGTGAGTCATCTTCTTGGTCGGGTCGGCGATGTTGAGCAGCTCGGTTTCGCCGTAGACACGCAGCACCTCGAAGGCGATCGTGAAGTCGGCTTGGAAGGGCTCGGGACGGCCGCCCCAGGCCCTGGCGATGCGGAGCCGGTCAGCTGTGGCCGCGAAGATGTTCCGATAGTGCGTAACCAGCTCGAAGGTGACGGTCGGCTCGGTGTACCGGTTGCCCAGCCACTTCGGAGGCGCCACGTCGGCGCCCAAGGTGGCTGTCACGGGCAACGTCTCGCTCAGCCATTCCAGGTATCTGTCCGCTCGCCCCAACTCCGTCTCTGGGCCGGGTAGCAGGAACCTCGTACGCAGCTCGTAAAGCATCTCGCCCCTCCGTTGACGCCCTACCTGGTTGCGGCTTACCTGGAAGGCGGGCCTACCGCCACGATCATCTCGGCGGTCTGATCGCGCAAGGGGGGCGTCGTGGCTAAATGGAGCGTCATCATCTGGGCGACTGTCACGCCCGACCTTGAGGAGTCGATGGCACGCGACCTCAAGGAGGCAATGATCGCGCTTGACGCCTTGGGGCCCGGTGCTGACATCCATGTGCACTCGTACCTGCACCGCCCCGGAGTTCGGGATCCGCAGGTCTTGCCAGCTGGCGGCGTCACCGATGATCCCTTCGTCAGCGCCGACCTGTCGGCAGTGCTGTCGCGGACGACCTGCTGGAAGGACAAGGAGCGGCAACGGCTGCTGGTCTTCTGGGGCCACGGAACCAGGGCTTTCCCGCCCAGCATGCTGGGGTTCACGACGACGGCAGAAGAGAAGGCGGCGGCGAAGAAGTCGGTAATGTCCGCTGAACTCGCGGCTGAGGAACTCGACGGCGGCAGCAGCTTCGAACGACCGGACATCATCGGCTACGACGCCTGCCGGATGGCCTCCGTGAAGACCGTCCTGTCGTTCGCGAACGTCTGCTCCGACGCGATATTCGTCGGCTCCATGGTCCCCGAGCCGGCCAGCGGATGGCCCTACTTCGAGCTGCTGCGGATCCTGGGGGAGGACTGGAAGCCGCCGGCCGTGGCCAGTGCTCTGGTTGAGGCTTACGCAGCGTCGGTCGACGCTAATGACTGGTGCATGATCGCAATGGATCTGAACCCGATCAAAGCGGGCATTGAGGTCCCGGCCCCCGGCGTCGATGTCCTCCCGCTCGAGGCGGCATTGGGCAACCTCTTCGCCTCAACACCACCGGATCCGGTCGATTTCCTCACGGCCGCGCAAGGAGCCGACATTCTCGACGACACGAATTTCGCCGACCTCGGCGCCCTCATGAGCAGGCTCGACCCCGCCGAAGTTCGTGGCCAGCCGGGATCGGAAGCATCGGAGGTCCGGAGGACTCTGCGTTCGGCAATCCTGACCCGCCGAGCGGGGGGAAGCCTCGCCGGCCGCGATGGTGTGGCCGTCCTCGTGGGGCTGCCCTGGGACGTCGTCTGGCCGGACCGTCCGACTTGGGAGAAGTACTTCCCGGACATCTTTTAGCGATCGCTTTCTGCTGCCGCCGACTAAGGCAGGCACTCTTCGCAGGTAAGGCGATGCCGGATGGCGGGGCAGCCCGCTGCGCCCATCGTGCTTGGCATGACCACCTATGCGCAGCAGCTGCACCACGACGACGACACGCCTCGTCGCCGGGGCCTGCTCCTGACCCTGGCCGCCGTCGCCCTGCTGGCCCCCGGCTCGCAGGCAGTGAACGTCGCCCGGGCCGTCGCGAACCTGCCGGCAACGGCATCGGCCGTCGTCTGGGCGAAGGCCCACGACGGGCGCTGTGTCGTGCAGAGCGACCTGACCGTCGAGTGCTCGCAGATGTCCGGCGGCTACACCAACGCCGGCACCACGGTCGGCAACGTGTGGATGTTCGGCGACCTGGACGGGTCGGACCGTCACCGCCACGAGTCTCGCCACTCCGACCAGTGGGCGATGTTCAGCGGGGGGCCGTTGTTCCCCTTGCTGTACGGCGCTGAGTGTGGCCGCACCGGCGGGGACTTCCACCGCAACGTGTTCGAACGGTGGGCCGGCCTGCACGACGGAGGGTATGGCGGGTGACCTCCCGCAGAGCAAGAAGTAGGGGCCGGATCCGAAAGGATCCGGCCCCTACTTTCATCTCCTGCGGTTTCT
>JAVXWK010000887.1:0-5257 GCA_032230575.1 Pseudonocardiales bacterium
GCCGCGCCCTGGGCCGTCGTCTGGGACGACCACGACATCGCCAACAACTGGGCCGGCCTGCAGCCGGACACCCCGCAGGCGGACTTCGCCAATCGCCGGGCAGCGGCGTTCCAGGCGTACTACGAGAACATGCCGATCCGCAGGTCATCGAGGCTGTACCGACGGATCAGGTGGGGCTCGCTGGCCACGTTCCACATGCTCGACACCCGGCAGTACCGGACCGACCAGGCCTGCGGGGACGGGCTGCAGCTGTGCCCTGAACGACTCACTCCCGACCGCACGATGCTCGGCGATGAGCAGGAGGCTTGGCTGTTCGACGGGTTCCGCGGCTCGCGGGCGCGCTGGGACGTGCTCGGGCAGCAGGTGTTCTTCTCGCAGTACGACTACATCCCCGGCGACGTGGACAAGTTCCTGCTGGACGCGTGGGACGGCTACGTCGCCGATCGGGACCGGGTGGTGGCGCGGTTCGCGGACGTGCGGAACCCCGTCGTGCTCACCGGTGACGTGCACGCGGCGTGGGGTGCGGAGGTCAAGCAGCGCTGGGACGACCCGTCGTCGAAGACCCTCGCGACCGAGCTGGTGAGCACGTCGATCTCCGCGGGTGGCGACGGGTCGGAGGAGTACGAGGACACCGGGGCGTGGCTGCGCGAGAACCCGCACGTGAAGTACTTCAACAACCGGCGGGGCTACACGCTGACCAGGTTCACGCCTGATGAGCTGCGCACGGAGTTCCGCGGGCTCGACTACGTGACCCGGCCGGGTTCGCCCGTCCACACCAAGGCGTTGTTCGCCGTGGAGGACCGAGTTCCAGGGCTTCACAGGCTTTAGGGGAAACGTTCACCTGAAAGCCACCCTGGTGCGTGAGGGTCTCACCATGACTCGAGTGACGCGACGCGCACTCCTCATCGGGGGACTTGCGCTCACCACCGTCGGTGCGGGGTCGGACAAACTGTCCGACCCGTTCACTCTCGGCGTCGCTTCCGGCGACCCGACCTACGACGGCGTGGTCCTGTGGACGCGCCTGGCACCCACTCCCGCGGCCGAGGACGGCATGGGCGGCATGCCGTCCCGCGTCGTCGAGGTGAAGTGGGAGATCGCCCTGGACGAGCGGTTCCGGCTCGTCGTCCGCCGCGGCACCGCCCACGCGCGGCCGGAGTTCGGGCACAGCGTCCACGTGGACGTGCGCGGCCTGCTGCCCGGCCGCGAGTACTTCTACCGCTTCTCCGCCGAAGGTCATCTGTCTCGGGTGGGCCGCACGCGCACGGCGCTGGCACCGTGGGCGCTCGGCAGCGGGCTCACGATGGCGTTCGCCTCGTGCTCGCAGTTCGAGCACGGCTACTTCACCGCGTACCGGCGCATGGCCGAGGACCAGCCGGACCTGGTGCTGCACCTCGGCGACTACCAGTACGAGTACAAGAAGGGCGTCTACACGATCCCCGGCGGCAACCCGCGTGACCACGAGGGGCCGGAGACCGAGACGCTCGCGAACTACCGGCAGCGGCACGCGCAGTACAAGACCGACCTCGATCTCCAGGAGGCCCACGGCGTGGCTCCCTGGCTGGTGGTCTTCGATGATCATGAGGTCGACAACAACTGGGCCGACGAGATCCCGGAGAAGCCGGAGATCCCGCAGCCGAACTTCCTGAAACGCCGCGAGGCGGCTTTCCAGGCCTACTACGAGAACATGCCGATCAGGAACAAGCCGACCGGCATCGACCTGCAGCTCTACCGGAAGATCCAGTGGGGCGGGCTCGCGAACTTCCACATGCTCGACACCCGGCAGTACCGCGACGACCAGGCGTGCGGCGACGGGCTGAAGGCGTGCCCGGAGCGGTTGAACCCGACGCGCACGATCACCGGTGCCGCACAGGAGAAGTGGCTGCTCGACGGACTGCGGCGCTCGCACGCGCGGTGGGATGTGCTGGGGCAGCAGGTGTTCTTCTCGCAGCTCGACTTCACGCCCGGCGCGGGCGAGTCCAACAACATGGACGCGTGGGACGGCTACGCGGCGAACCGCGACCGGGTGGCCGCCGGGTTCTGCCACACGCGCAACACCGTTGTGCTGACTGGAGATGTGCACGCGGCGTGGGCTGCCGACGTGAAGGAGAAGTGGAACGACCCCACTTCGAAGACGGTCGCGACCGAGCTGGTGTCGACGTCGATCACGTCCGGCGGTGACGGTTCGGAGGTGCGGCCGGAGACGCCCGCGATCCTGGCCGAGAACCCGCACGTGAAGTACTTCAACAACCGGCGCGGGTATGTGCGGACCCGCATCACCTCGCGTGAGGTGCGGGCGGACTTCCGCGGTCTCGACTACGTGCGAACGCCCGGAGCTCCGGTGTCGACGAAGGCCGGCTTCGTCGTTGAAGACCGGAACCCCGGGCTGAACCGCGTCTAAAGAATCTGGACCGTGCTGACCGGAAGGCCAGGCGTGGTCGAGATGTCCATCGAGGACGGCTTGGCGCCCGCGTGAACCAGGTGGGCGCCGAGCGCCGCGATCATCGCGCCGTTGTCCGTGCACAGCCGCGGCCTCGG
Source organism: Pseudonocardiales bacterium (assembly GCA_032230575.1). GTDB lineage: Bacteria > Actinomycetota > Actinomycetes > Mycobacteriales > Pseudonocardiaceae > Lentzea. Next base: position 2,536 of record JAVXWK010000887.1, read on the forward strand.
CACGCGCAGCTCGATGCCGTTCTCGGCACAGCGCTCGGCGGCCAGACCGCTCAGGCGCGAGTTCGCCGCCACACCACCGGAGATCACCAGGGTGTCGACCTCGAGGTCCTTCGCGGCGCGGATCGCCTTGGCGGTCAGCACGTCCGCGACGGCCTCCTGGAACGACGCGGCGACGTCGGCCAGCGGGATCTCCTCGCCGGCCCGTTCGGCGCGCTCGACCCAGCGGGCGACCGAGGTCTTCAGGCCGGAGAACGAGAAGTCGTACTTCGAGTCGCGCGGACCGGTGAGGCCGCGCGGGAACGCGATCGCGCACCCGTTGCCGGTCTTGGCGAGCTTGTCGATGGGCGGGCCGCCGGGGTACGGCAGGTCGAGCAGCCGTGCGACCTTGTCGTACGCCTCGCCGGCCGCGTCGTCCACAGTGGACCCGATCTCGGTGATCGAGTTCGCCAGGCCGCCCTCGATCAGCAGCAGCTGCGAGTGGCCGCCGGAGACCAGCAGCGCGAGGCAGCGCTGCGGCAACGGGCCGTGCTGCAGCGTGTCGGCGGCGACGTGGCCGGCCAGGTGGTTCACGCCGTAGAGCGGCTTGCCGAGCGCGGCGGCGTAGGCCTTCGCGGCGGACACGCCGACCAGCAGCGCACCGGCGAGACCCGGCCCGGCCGTGACGGCGATGGAGTGGATCTGGGAGAGCTCGACACCGGACGCGTCGAGTGCGCGGCGCATGGTCGGGACCAGTGCTTCGAGGTGCGCGCGGGAGGCGACCTCCGGGACGACGCCGCCGAAGCGGGCGTGCTCCTCGACGCTGGAGGCGACCTCGTCGGCGAGCAGTTCGAGCGAACCGTCCGGGCCGAGCCGGACGATGCCGAAGCCCGTCTCGTCGCACGAGCTCTCGATGCCGAGAATCAGGCGACCACTCTTGTCGCTAGTCACTTTGAGCTGGCCTTCCCATCGTGTACGCGTCGGCACCCGACGGCTGGTAGTAGCGGCGGCGCACGCCGAGGTGTTCGAAGCCGTGCGCCAGGTACAGGGCGATCGCGGGCTCGTTGTCCGTGCGGACTTCGAGGTACACCGGGACACCGATCTCGTCCACGCGGGCGAGGAGGTCGCGCAGGAGCTTCTTGCCGATGCCCCTGCCCTGCCAGTGCTTGATCACCGCGATCGTGTGCACGCTGGCCTCGTGCGGGCCGGCGGCGAGCCCGGCGTAGCCGATGAGCTCGTCGTCCGAGTAGGCGCCGAGGTAGTAGTGGCCGTTGCTCAGCTCGCTGTGGAACGCGCTCTCGCTCCACGGGTCCTCGCCGGGGAACAACGCCAGCTCGATCTCGTGACACCTGGGCACGTCGGCGTGCTGCAACGGCCCGAACGTGACGGTGCCGGTGGTCATGCCCTGGTCACCCGCTTGCGCCCGGTGGGCTCGACCGCGTCCGGACGGCGCAGGTAGAGCGGGGTGAGCGCGGCCGGGCGGGCCTTGGCGAGCACCTCGGCGGCCGCGGCGGCGACCAGGCCCTCCGGCGACGGGTGCTTCACGCCCAGGAGGTCGAGCCCCAGGATCTCCTGGTAGATCTCGGCGCCTTCACCGGTGGCGTGGTGCACGCCCAGCTTCGGCAGCTTCTCGGCGAGGTCCTGCGGGCGCTCGACGTGCGGGCCGTCGGTGCGGCGACCGGCGGCGTCGTACGCGGCCCAGTAGACCTCCTTGCGGCGCGCGTCGGTCGCGACGAGCAGCGGGTGGCCGCTGGCGGCGTCCTTGGCGATCGCGTCCGTGGTGGCGACCGGGTAGACCGGGCGGTTGAGCGCCTGGCCGAGCGCGGCGGCGGTGGCGAGACCGACCCGCAGGCCCGTGAAGGGGCCCGGACCCGCGCCGACGACGATGGCGTCGAGGTCGGCGTAGGTCTTGCCGGCTTCTTCGAGCGAGTCGCTGATGTGCGGGGTGAGCAGCTCGCCGTGCGCCTTGGCGTTGAGCGTCACCCGCTTCGCGAGCAGGCGCGGCGGGGAGTCTGGCGCGAGTTCGACCACACCGGCGGTGACTGCGGGGGTGGCCGTGTCGACGGCGAGCACTAGCACGATTGTCCAGAGTAGTACGAGGTCGTGTCGGTCATCCCGTCGCCTCTTCTGGTCAACCGCCGAAGGCGATTCGGGCAGAATCGGCGGCCGGATGACCGACTCCTCGACGACCTCGTCGCCATCTGCGGAGCAGGGGCAATCAACACCGTGTCCGAACCCACACTTCCGATGCGTCCTCAAGGCACTCGTACGACCCTGGATCCATGTTCGCTGAACCGAGTGACCGCGAGGCCCTGCGCTTCGGTGAGAAGTCCCTGACGTATGCCGAACTGCACCAGGCCGCGGGCACTCTGGCAGAGCGGCTGAAGGGCAACACCCGCGTTGCCGTGTGGGCGACTTCGACGCTCGAGACTTGCGTCGCCGTGGTCGCGGGAATCCTGGCGGGCGTGGCGATCGTGCCGCTCAATCCCAAGCTCGGCGAACGCGAACTCGAGCACATCCTCGGTGACAGCAAGCCCGACCTGGTGCTGAGGGACGAACCGATCGTGTTCGGCGAGCCTGGGACGTTCGAAGAGCCGGGTCCGGAGACTCCCGCACTGGTCATCTACACCTCGGGCACGACCGGTCCGCCCAAGGGCGTGGTCCTGCCGAGGCGCGCGCTCACGTCGAACATCGACTCGCTCGCCAAGGCCTGGCAGTGGACCGGCGACGACGTCCTGGTGCACGG
>JAVXWK010000915.1:0-6338 GCA_032230575.1 Pseudonocardiales bacterium
GGGGGTGTTGCCCACGGGCGACAAGCAGCCGCCGATGGTGATGGAAGCCCTTGCGGGGACCGAGAAACTGGCGTTGACGGTCGAGCCGCGCGGAGGGTCGAAGGGCCCGACGACGGCTCCGTTGGTCGTGCTTCCTTTGACGGCCTGACCAATCCGCTCACCCGGCCGCCTCGAACCACTGGTGTGAAGGCAACACGAACCGTCCTCATCGGACTGGTGTCCGTGGCGGCGGCGCTGGCGGCGGGTCATCTCGTCGCCGCGCTGGTGAACCCGCTCGCGTCGCCGTTCCTCGCCGTCGGCAGCACCGCGATCGACCTGACACCGCACCCGGTCAAGGACTTCGCGGTCCGCACGTTCGGCGAGAACGACAAGGTGGTGCTGCTCGCCGGGATGGCGGTGGTGCTGGCGGGACTCGGTGTGCTGGCGGGCCTGGTGTCCCGCCGCAGCCCGTGGCCAGGCGCACTGATCGCCCTGCTGCTGGGTTTGCTCGGTGTCGGCGCGGTGCTGGCCCGTCCGGCAACGACACCGCTCTCTCTTCTGGCGCCGGTCACCAGTCTCGTGGTGGGTGTCGCGGCATTCCTGTGGCTGCACTCGCGATCCGCACCGGAGGACATGCCCGGTCGACGGCGCTTCCTGCTGTCGACGGCGGCGGTGGCGGCGGGTGCGGGAATCGCCGCGACGGCCGGGCAGCTGCTCACCGCTCGGGTGGACGTGGAGTCGTCGCGCCGTGGAATCAGGTTGCGGCCACGGGAGAACGCGCCGGTAATCCCGTTCGGCGCGGACTTCTCCCGTGAGGGCACGCCGGCGTTCCTCACGGAGAACAAGAACTTCTACCGCGTCGACACCGCGCTGACCGTGCCCAGACTGCGCGCGGAGGACTGGCGGCTGCGCGTGCACGGCATGGTGGACAACGAAATGGTTCTCACCTACGACGACCTGCTGCGGCGCCCGCTGGTCGAGAAGACCATCACGCTGGTCTGCGTGTCGAACGAGGTCGGCGGCCCGTACGTCTCCACGTCGAACTTCATCGGCGTCTCGTTGCCCGGCCTGCTGCGCGAAGCGGGTGTGCGAGCCGGCGCCGACCAGCTGGCCACCCGCAGCGTCGACGGCTGGACCTGCGGCACACCGGTGGCCACGATCATGGCACCGGGCAGCAACGCGATGCTCGCCATCGGCATGAACGGCGAACCGCTGCCCGTCGAGCACGGCTTCCCGGTGCGCATGGTCGTGCCGGGCCTGTACGGCTTCGTCTCCGCGACGAAGTGGCTGGTCGACGCGGAGCTCACCACCTTCGGTGCCTTCGACCCGTACTGGGCACAACGCGGCTGGGGCAGGAAGGCCCCCGTCAAGACGATGTCCAGAGTGGACAGACCAAAGCCGTTCGAGAAGGTGCCCGCCGGCCGGTTCGTCGCGGCGGGAGTGGCTTGGGCGCAGCACACCGGCATCGACCGCGTCGAGGTGCGCGTCGACGGTGGTCCGTGGCAGCAGGCCACGATCAGCACCGAGGTCAACGTCGACACCTGGCGCATGTGGCGCGTCGAGCTCGACCTGCCCTCAGGCGGCCACACGATCGAGTGCCGCGCCACCGACCGCACCGGCTACGTGCAGACGAACGACCGCGCCAACCCGATTCCGGACGGCGCGACGGGATGGCACTCGATCGCTTTCACGGCCGTGACCAACCCGTGACCGATCTACCCCAATCCGCTCGGCAACCCGCGCCGAATCCCATATACAGCACCGAAAACCGGTGACCATCCACAAAGGAGTGATCTGCATGCGCACCACCAAGCGACTGGCCGCAATCGGTCTGTTTGCCGCGGCGGCCCTCTCGCTGGCGGCCTGCGGCGAATCGTCCTCCACGGGCAGTGGCTCGTCCCGCACCGCGGCGCCCACGACCACCACCACGTCGTCCGCGCCGGTGATGAGCGACGGCGTGACCAAGACGTCCGACACGTTCGGCGCGGGCTGCGCCAGCCTGCCGAAGGCCTCGAGCGACAAGGGTTCGCTCGAGGGCATGGTCACCGACCCGGTCGCCACCGCCGCGAGCAACAACCCGCTGCTCACCAAGCTGGTCGCCGCCGTCAAGGCCGCCGGGCTCGTCGACACGCTGAACAAGGCCGACGGCAAGTACACCGTCTTCGCCCCGTACGACCCGGCCTTCGAAGCCCTCGGCGCCGACACCCTCAACGCGGTGCTCGCGGACAAGACGAAGCTGGCGAGCATCCTGACCTACCACGTCGTGCCGCAGCGCATGGACAAGGACGGAATCCTCAAGACCGCGTCCCTGCCGACCGTGCAGGGCGGCACGCTCAAGGTCGAGGGTTCCGGTGACAACGTGACCGTCAACGGCGCGAAGGTGCTGTGCGGCAACATTCCGACCGCCAACGCCACCGTGTTCGTCATCGACAAGGTCCTCATGCCGGCCGCCTGACCACCACTGTCTGGTGAGGGAATGCCGGGACATCCGAGCGGATGTCCCGGCATTCCGCTATCTCTGCGAGGTCTTCGGGACGGCGGCTTGCGCGACGAGGTCGTACCGCTGGGCGGCCCATGCGGCCAGGCGCGGGCGCAACGCGAGGTACACGTCCGGGTCGAGGCCCATGCCGGTGTGGGTGCTGTGCACCTCGACGCAGTCGGCCGACGGGTCGAGGCACAGCCGCCACGGGACGATGCCGTCGAACTTGGAATAGATCGACACTGCCGGCAGGTCGGACGGCAGTGGCGCGGCGGCGGACTTGATGTTGTCCTCGAAGCAGGTGCCGGCGAGGCAGTCGGCGTTCATGAGTCCGGGTACGCCGATCGCGGACAGCCGGGCGAGCGCCTTGGCGGCGAGCAGCACGTGGGGGTGGGCGCCCATCGGGTCGAGCACCGGGCTGCCGAGCATCACCAGGCCGCACACCAGGTCCGGGCGGCGGGCGGCGGCCAGGCGGGCGAGGCCGCCGCCGCGGCTCTGTCCCAGCAGCACCACCGGGCCGCCGGTGGTTTTCGCGTGCTCTTCCAGACGTTGTTCGACGCGGTCGACCAGCTCAGAGGTGCAGCCCACGTTGAACCCGATGCCCGCGCCGGTCGGCCGGTAACCGCGGTCTCGCAGCCAGGTGGTGGCGAAGGCGAGGCTGAAGTCGCTCGCCCCGAAACCGGGCACGAGCACCACCCCGAGACCCGCACCCTCGTGGGGATTCGTGTGGCGCCACACCGGATGGCGCAGCAGCCGGGGAATCCTGAGTGCGGCGACGGCGACGTGTTCGCGCGCCAGCGATCCCAGTTGTCCAGCAGCAGTCATTCGTCGTGTCTCCGCTCAAATTTGTCGGGGAGCAGAGGAATTAGCCCGGCGGAGCGTGGGCAAACACGGAGCAGCGTCACGTTTCCCGCCGCCGCGCCGCGGTGAGGCGCCGTTCACGACGACATCGGCCAGCGCATCGGCCGCGGTGGCACCGAAGACCGTGTGGAGGCCCGTTGCTTGGGCAGTAGCGGCTGCATGAGGTCGTGGATGTGCGATGACGGTTCAAGGCCGAGCTCGGCGCGGAGCAGGGTCCGGTAGACCTGGTACTGGCGCACGGCCTGGGCGAGGTTGCCGTCCGCCAGATGAAGCTCGACGAGGGCTCGGTGTGCGGTCTCTCGCAAAGGGTCGGTTTGGACGGCGGCCAGGGCTGCCTGGTGTGCGCGGTGGTGATCGCCAAGTGACCGGAACTTCTCGCTGAGCACCTCCAAGGCGTGCAGGCGTGCCTGCCGCCACCACTCCCGCTCGTCCTGCACCCAAGGCTGGGCCCAGCCGGGCAGCAGGTCGGCTTTGAGCAAGGACACCGCATCGGAGCTCGCGTCCGGTTGGGCGGTCAACGCGCATGCGCGGTGGAAGTCGACGTCGACTTCCACGTCGAGCGTCAGCGCGTCGTCGACGGCCACGACGAGTGGAGCCGGCCTGCCCAGGCGCCACAACGATGACCGCAGGCACGCGGCAGCACGGCGAGCGGTGGCTTCCGGCCAGAGCAGTGCCGCGGCGACGGCACGCGGTATCGGGCCCTCGCGCAGAGCGAGCAGCGCGAGGAGTCGCTGTGCGCCGGGCACGACGTGGATCGGTGTTCGGCCGAAACTGAGTCGGAAGCCGTCGAGCAACTGGATGTGCAGCCGAACATTCGGCGCGGAAGTCGACTCGGTCATCGTGGGCTCACTCCTCTCGGCCAGGAGTCGCGGGGTGCCCGGTCGTTGCGGGCTCACACACCACGCGGCGAAATTGCTCCGTCCTGACCAGCGGCGGTGACGCGGCGGTGTCGCGCGGGTGGTGAAGCCGAGCCGTGCGGGTCACAGTCGCTGCCTAGCTTCGCCGTGGAGTCACACCCCACGGGAGGCGAGATGTTCCTGCACACCAGCAGGTTGCAGTTCGAGGCGAAGCCCGATCGTCCGGACACGCACTACGCCCGCAAGCTCCAGGAGCTGATCGGCGGCGCGTACGGCGAGATGACCGTGACCATGCAGTACCTGTTCCAGGGCTGGAACTGCCGGATGGAGGGAAAGTACAAGGACCTGATCATGGACGTGGCCACCGAGGAGATCGGCCACGTCGAGATGCTCGCGACGATGGTGGCGCGTCTGCTCGAAGGCGCACCGGCCGACGTGACCGCCCAGGCGGTGGCGGACGACCCCGTCATGGCGGCGGTGATCGGTGGCATGGACCCGCAGCAGGCGATCGTCAGCGGTGGCGGACCGACGCTGTCGGACAGCAACGGCGTGCCGTGGAACGGGCGGTTCATCGTCGCGAGCGGCAACCTGATGGCGGACTTCCGCGCGAACGTCGCGGCGGAAGCGCAGGGCAGGTTGCAGACCGCGCGGCTGTACAACATGACCGACGACAGCGGCGTCCGCGACATGTTGAAGTTCAACCTCGCGCGCGACACCGCACACCAGAACATGTGGCTCGCCGCGATCGAGGAACTGCAGGAGGACGGGCTCGAAGGCCCGATCTCGCCCAGCGCGCTGTTCGACGAGGAGTACGCCGAGCACGCGAGCACGATCTGGCACAACTCCGACGGTGCGCTGGGGGCCGAGGGCGGCTGGGCGTCCGGTACCACGCCGGACGGCGCACACGAGTTCTCCTACGTGATGAACCCGGAGCCGCTGGGTGGCCACGCGTCCGCGCCGAAGCCCGATCCGTTGCTGTACGCCACCAGCCCGGCGAATCTCGGGCTGATCGAGAAGGCCATCCGCAAGCTCACCTGAGGAGGACCCGCAGATGGTCGGCATCACGGTGCCAGCTCGCGTCCGTTCGGCCGCCGTCGTCATGGGACCCGCCTTCGTCGTCGCGGTCGCCTACGTCGATCCCGGCAACTTCGCGACCAACATGGCGAGCGGCGCGACGCACGGATACCTGTTGTTGTGGGTGATCGTCAGCGCGAGCCTGCTGGCGATGTTCATCCAGTACCAGTCGGCGAAGCTCGGCATCGTGACCGGCCGCAACCTGCCTCAGCTCTGCCGCGAGCACTACCCGCGGCCGGTGACCAACCTGTTGTGGGTACAGGCGGAGCTCGTGGCGATGGCCACCGACCTCGCGGAGTTCGTCGGCGCGGCGGTAGCGCTGAACCTGCTGTTCGGCGTGCCGCTGTTGCCGGCGGCCCTGATCACCGCGCTGGTGTCGTTCGGCATCCTCGCGCTGGCGCCGCTGCGGCGGCGCAGGTTCGAGTCGGTGATCATCGGTCTGCTCGCGATCGTGCTGGGCGGATTTCTCTACCAGACCCTGCACCTCGGACCGCTGACCGGCGCCGCCGCCGGGCTGGTGCCGGGGTTCGCCGGAGTGGACAGCGTGCTGCTCGCCACCGGCATGCTCGGTGCCACCGTCATGCCGCACGTGATCTACCTGCACTCGGCACTCACCCAACGTCATCACAGCACCTCGCCTGTCGCCCGTCGCGGTGCGTTGCGGGCCAGCCGAACCGACATCGTGGTGGCGCTGGGCGTGGCCGGGATGGTGAACGTGAGCATGCTCGTGGTGGCGGCCGGTGCGTTCCACCAGGCTGGTGCGCCGCGGGAGTCGTTGGAGGACATGCACTCCGGGCTCGCCCAGCTCCTGGGACCGGGTGCGGCATTGGCGTTCGCGCTGGCGCTGCTGGCTTCCGGGCTCGCGGCGTCGAGCGTGGGCACCTACTCCGGCCAGGTGATCATGGAGGGGTTCCTGCGCCGCCGGATCCCGTTGTGGCTGCGCCGGGCGGTGACCATGGCACCGGCGCTGGCGGTGCTGTCGTTGGGCGTGGACCCGATGAAAGCGTTGGTGCTGAGCCAGGTCGTGCTGTCGTTCGGGATCCCGTTCGCGCTGGGTCCTCTGGTGCTGCTGGCCAGGCGCGCCGATG
>JAVXWK010001000.1:0-3800 GCA_032230575.1 Pseudonocardiales bacterium
GTTCGGGTAGTTGCGCAGCACGGACGAGTACAGCCGGAACTGCACGGTCGAGTTGATCGTGGAGAAGTTGTTCGAACCGGGGTGCCCCGCCGCGGCCGCCTCGGCCTTGTCCTTCTGGTTGGCCGTGTAGAAGGGGAACACCGGGTACTCCGACGGCTGGGCGAAGAGCCGCAACGCTTGCTTGTACTGGTCCGTCGAAGGCATCAGACCGACGGAGTACGGGTAGTAGTTGTTGATCTCCTTCCACGGCACGTGCTCGTTCGTCGCGACGTGCTTGTGCTCCAGCAGCTGCCGGTTCGGGTTCCACAAGGTGTTGATCACGCCAGAGCGGATGCGGTCGGCCAGCGCCTGCATCTCGCCGGCCTTCGCGGAGTTGCCCGCCAAGGCATAGGCCTGTTGCGCGGCAACGGCTCCGCTCCACACATAGGCGGTCTCCGCGCGGTCCATCCTGCCCGGCCGCCAGTCGAACGACACCGCGTCGGCGTCGTTGCCGGTCAGCGCACCCCAGTCGTACTCGATCACGCCGTTGTTGTTCGTGTCGTAATAGGACAGTTGGCCCTTGGCGTCGCCTTCCGCGTAACGGGCCAGCAGTGCGGCGATCGACGGTTGCCCGCCGTGGATCTCGTAGCTGCGCCACGCGGCCTCGGACACGTACTGGGTGTAGGAGTTCGACCAGTTCTCCGGGTCGCCGGGGTTGTCCATGAACCGGCCACCACGCGACGTCTGCCCGATCGACAGCCACGGCCCGTAGGAGTAGACGGGATCTCGCAGGTACTTCAGGTCGTCGATGTGCATCGGCTGGGTCAGCACGATCGCGTTGTTGTACCCGGTGGCTCCCTCGACCGAGGTCGGGAACTGGTAGTCCTGACCGGGGATGTCGACGTCGAGGTGGTTGAAGCGCATCAACCACCAGCGGTAGTAGATGTTCTTCTTGATCGCCGGGTCCGGCACGTCGATGTACGGGATGTTGTCGGCCCACCAACGGTTGTACGCACGTACATGCGTCGCGAACGCGGTAGCGGGCGAATAACCGCGGTAAGCGTCGTACTCCGACGACGCCTCCGGGATCTCGGTGGTCAGGAAGCCCATGACCACCTTGGTGGACACGGTCTGCCCGGCCCCCACTGTGATCGACCGGTCGAGACCGCCGTTGTTGACGTTGAACCCGTCACCGGCGAGGCGCGGCCTGACAGTGGTCAGGTTGTTCTTCACCGGCCGGCTGCCGGTGAGCTCACTCCCGCTCGCAGTGGTCGCGTACGGCGACGTTGCCCGCAGTTGCAGCGTCGCGGACGAACCACCGGTGTTGACGATCGCCAGGTTCGTCACGGCCACGTTGTTGTGGGTGATGAACTTCGTCATCTCCACCCGCAGCGAACCACTCGTGAAGACACCCTTGTAGTGGCTGGGTTTCTGCATCCGGCTCGACACCTGCTCGGTGAACGTGCCGGGCGACAGCGCGACCTGATAGGCGTTCTGGCCGCTGATGTCGTCCCAGTAGGCGGATCGGCCGCCGAACCCGATCACGCCGGGGTTGTGGGTGTACATGAACAACCCGCGGCCCCGCGTCATCAGGAAGTTCCCGGACGGGTCGTTGCCGGGACGGGCTAGCAGCCGGTCCATCCAGAAGTCGGTGCCGGAGCTCTCCGCGTCGTAGATCGCGCGCATCGTGCTGCCGGTGCTGTACCCGACCGGCGGCGCGGGGATCGACGGGCCGGTGAACGCCGGATAACCGATGTTCTGCGCGGCCGATGCAGGACCGAGACCGGCCGCGACCAGCACCACGGCCAGCGCGGGTGCCGTCAGGCGGCGTAAGCTTGCCATTCCAGGACTCCCGTCGAGAGGCCGGTCCTCGCGGTGATGCTCAACCGCAACCGGGTCGTGGACACGGTGGGGAACGTGCTGGTGTTGAAGGTGTTCGCGGCCGTCCCGCACGATCCGGGCAGGTCGGCGTAGGCGCTGCCGGTCCAGTACTGGAGACGGCAGGAGGCGGGCAGGTCGATGCCCTGGTCGTCGTCGAACCAGTACACCGCCGAACGGTTGATCGACCGCGCGGACGGCCAGGTGTACTCGAGCCACTGCGTGCCCTGCTCGGGCCAGTTGCCGTAGGCGAGGTTCGAACGGTCCGCCGAACTCGCCGGCGTCGCGCCGTTGTTGACCGCGGCGAGGTTCTCCCACGGCGACACGTACGACGTGCTCGCTGTCGCGCTCAAAGCGAGGTTTCCACCGCCACCACCAGGGTTCGGCGGCGGACCGGCCGCCGTCTGCACGACCCGTTGCATGGTGCCGTCAGCGTTGAAGTGCAACAGATCCACGGCCACCGACCGGCGGAAGTTGCCGCCGCCGGGCGCCTGGGCGTTGTGGTAGACCATGTACCACTGGCCGTTGAACTGCGCGATGCCCGCGTGGTTGGTGGTCGACGAGACCTGCCCGAGCACCACACCCCGATGTGTCCACGGCCCCATCGGGCTCGTGGCGGTGGCGTAGCGCTGGCAGGCATAGCTGGACGACGCGACACAGCCGCCCGTGTCGTTCGCCGCGTAGATCATGTAGTAGAGGCCGTTGCGCTTGAACATGAACGGCGCTTCCCAGAAGTTGTCGAGGCCCTGCGGCGTCACGACGGGGCCGTCCAGCTCGATCATGTTCGGCTTGAGCTTCGCCGCCCGCGCGCCCCAGTAGCTGCCCCAGTAGAGGTAGGCCTGGCCGTCGTCGTCGGTGAAGACCGTCGGGTCGATGTTGAGCCCGGACGAGTTCGGAGTGCTGTCGCTGATCAGCGGGCCGCCCTTGGCGTCGGTGAACGGGCCGAGCGGGCTGTCGCCGACCGCCACGCCGATGTCCATCCACCCGGCGCCGTTGCCGTTGACCGAGGTGTACCAGTAGTACTTGCCGCCCCGCGGTTCGACTTCACTGGCCCACGCGTCGGCGCCCGCCCATCGAAACGTTCCAATGTTCGCCTTCGCGCCGTGGTCGGTCCAGGTGGCGGCGTCGGTCGACGACAGCACGCGCCACTCGCGCATCAGGAAGTTCTGCCCGCCGGACGCGGCTTCGTCCCGTCCCGCGTAGATGTACATCGTGTTGCCGACGACCAGCGGGGCCGGGTCGGCGGTGTAAACCGAGCTGATGATCGGGTTCGCCGCGCTCGCGGGCAGTGCGCTCGCGAGCAACGTGATCGCGGCGGCCAGCAGGATGGCGCGCATCGATCCTCCTTCATGTACCGGTGGAGTGGAGGTTGGCGACCTCTGCGGCGGTGAGGGCGCGGCCGTAGACGCGGAAGGAGTCCACGGCGCCGTCGAGATAGGGGTCGTTCGCGTACTGGGAACGCCCGATCCAGTTCTGCGTGGTGCTGCCGATCCGCGCCGTCATCGCCGTGTTGCGCGCGACTTCGGCGCCGTTGACGTACAGGACACCGAGATCGCCGTTCTGCGTGACCGCCACATGCGTCCACACGCCTTGTGGAAGGGCCGTCGGTGCGTTGATCTGCTGCTCCGCACCCGCACCACCGCTCGTGATCACGAAACGAACACCGCCCGCCGAACTCCGCGGGGTCAGGAAGGCGTAGTTCCCGGTGCCGGACCCGAAGTCGAACACCCGAGACCAGGTCGTCAAGGTGTCCAGCCGCACCCAGGTGGCGATCGTGCACGCCAGCGCACCCGCCAGCAGCCCTGACGGCAGCACGACGTGCGCGCCGGAGCCGGACAGGTCGACCGCTCCCCCGCTCCGGCCGGTCGTCCACGCCGCACCACCCGCGAGCGTGGCGGTCAGGCCGTTGCCCGAGGCGTCGTTCGCGTTGCCGTCGAACGGGT
>JAVXWK010000927.1:0-3219 GCA_032230575.1 Pseudonocardiales bacterium
GCCGTTTCCGGCTTGGAAACACCCTAAACCGCCGCTCAGCCCGCCAGAACTAGCCGGACGGTGAGCTTGTATTGCCTCAGCTGACGACGCACCATACATCCCTTACAAGTGACTTCGAACGGGGGAAGCACCGCAGTCACCGGTAGCGAGGGGTCGCAACCGTTGAGGGAGAGGGCAAGCACATGAAGACCACAGCTCAAGGGGGATGGAGACGGCGCACGCCACGCTTTGCGGTGTTCGCGGGCCTGCTCCTCTCGCTGATCGCGATGCTGGGCGTCGTACAGGCCCAGGCCGCGAAGAACGGCAAGGTCCTGATTCTCGCGTCGACCGTCTCGGGCGGCACGTTCAGCGACGAGGCGAAGGCGGCCGAGGCGATCGGCCTCGGCGTCGATCTCGTCTCGGACGCGCAATGGGGCGCGATGACGACGACACAGTTTGCGGCGTACGACGCGCTCATCCTGGGCGATGCGACGTGCATCGGCCTGGGCAGCGGCGCCGCCACGGCCACGGCGAACCGCGCCGTCTGGGGCGCGGCAGTCGACGGCAACGTGATCACGATCGGGACCGACGAGGTCTTCCACAAGTCCCAGGGCGGCCTGCAGGTGACGAACAACCTCGTCGCTTTCGCCGCCGACCAGGACAACAAGACCGGGATGATGATCTCGCTCAGTTGCTACTACCACGGCACGACGCCAGGCACGGCAGTGCCGCTGCTGGCGCCGTTCGGCACGTTCACGGCCACCGGAGTCGGCTGCTACAACGACGCGCACATCGTCGCCACGCACCCGGCGCTGACATCGCTCACGGACACGAGCCTGTCGAATTGGTCGTGCTCGGTGCACGAGGCGTTCGACGCGTTCCCGGACGACTTCCTTCCGCTCGTGATCGCGGAGGACACGGGGGGCGAGCCGCTTCCCGGCAGCCTCGAGTTCCCGGACGGAACGAGCGGCGTGCCATACGTGCTCGCCCGCGGCGAGGGGCTTCGCCTCGTCCGCCAGATCGACCTGACCCCCGACAGCGCCACCAACCCGGTGGGCACGTCGCACACGGTCACGGCGACGGTGCGGGAGAACGGCGAGCCGGTCGTCGACACTCGGGTCACGTTCGTCGTCCTGTCCGGCCCGAACGCAGGCAGGACCGGGACGGACCTGACGGACGACGCCGGGCAGGCGACGTTCACCTACGCAGACACGGGCGGCGCAGGCACGGACTCGATCCAGGCGTCCTACCTCGAGGACTCGGAGATCGTGCAGCTGTCGAACATCGTCACCAAGACCTGGATCTCCGGTGAAGTGACTCGGACCCCGGATGCGGATATCGGCGTGACGAAGTCGGACTCGCCGGATCCGGTTTCCGTCGGCTCGAACCTGACCTACACGATGGTCGTCACGAACCACGGTCCGGGGCCGGCGCCCGACGCGGCGTTGTCGGATCGGCTTCCGACCGGTGTGACGCTCGTCTCGATGTCGACCACGCGGGGATCGTGCTCGCTCGCCGCCGGTGTGGTGGGGTGCTCCTTCGGGACGCTCTTCCTGAACGAGACGGCGACCGTCACGATCGTCGTGCGCGTGGACTCGGCGGGAACGCTGACGAACACGGCGGGCGTCTCGACGTCCGTGTCGGATCCGAACGTGGGCAACAACCAGGTCGCGACGGCGCAGACGACGGCACAAGGCCCGTTCACGCCGCCGGCCGTGCCGGTGACGCCGGAGACGCCGGTTGCGACCGGGTGTGCGCTGACGACGGGGACGCCGAGCGTCTTCGCCGGAGTGCGCTCGGTGGTGACGGTGCGGGCTCGGTTCGACGACGGCTCGGCGCGTGAAGGCGTCGCGGTGACGTTGCGCGGGGCCGGCAAGGCGCAGACGGCCGAGACGAATGCGGCGGGCATCGCGCGGTTCACCGTGCTGCCGAAGCAGGCGGGCCGGATCACGATCCGCGGTGCGGGCTGCGGTGCCGCACTGGCTGTGACCGCGGCAATGTCCCAGAACTGCGCGGGCATGACGGTGACGCCGAAGAGCGCCACCGTCGGTGGCCAGGCAGTGCTGAGCGTCCGCATCCGGATCGCCGGCAAGCCGGCAATCGGTGTGCGGGTGCTGGCCCGTGGCGCGGGACTCTCCGCGTCGGGGCTGACGAACTCCGCCGGTCTCGCTGCGCTGCGCGGGACGGCGTCGCGTCCGGGCGTGGTCACGATCACGGTTCCGGGCGTCCTGGCCTGCTCCAAGCGAATCGGAGTCAGTGGCGCGTTCCTGCCACCGGAAGTCACGGGCTAAAGCCTCGCTGACGCTCCTACTGCTCGCGCTCTCGGTGTCCGCACCGGGAGCGCGAGCAGATTCGCCTGCCGCTTTCCCGCGGGCCGGCGGCATCAACTGGAACGCGATCGCAGTCCGGTCGGAGCCCACGGCGGCTGCTCCTCGCATGGGCGTCCTGCACGAGTTCCGCTCGGACTACCGGCATCAGGTCGTCTTCGCCCTCGGCGAGCGGACGGGGACGGACGGTCGGCTCTGGTACCGCGTCCTGCTCTCGCAGCGGCCGAACGGGACGACCGGCTGGGTTCGCGCGGACGGCGTCGACGTCCGGCCGGTGACGACCACGATCGTCGTCCGCCGGAGCACGCGCGTGCTCGAGGTGCAGCGTCGCGGTGAGGTGATCTTCCGGACGACGGTTGCCGTCGGCGCTCCGGGGACGGAGACGCCGCTCGGCCGGTTCTACCTGATGACGGAGTTCAGGCCGACGGACTCGTTCTACGGGACGTGGGCGTTCGAGACGAGCGCCTACTCGCGGACGCTGACCGACTGGCCGGGCGGCGGCAAGATCGGGATCCACGGCACGAGCGCGCCGGAGTTGCTCGGCCAGGCCGTCTCGCACGGCTGTATCCGGGTCTCGAACGCGGCGGCCAGCCGCCTGCACGCGCTCGCGTCGCCCGGGACGGCGCTCGAGATCGTCCGCTAGGAGCTAGCTCGTGGTCGCGACGAACGTCGTGCGGCTGCGGTCGACCAGGCGGTAGCCGGAGTCCAGGAACGTGTGCCCGCCCACGAAGGAGCGCCACGAGCCTCCGGTCGCGGCAGCGACGCGCACGCCTTCGAAGCGGTAGTCGAACTCGTTGCAGGCGGTGCCTGTGCCGGCCCACGACTCGGCGGTCGCCATCGGGCGCCAGCGGCCGCTGGAGCCGCGCAACTCGACCGGCGCCGAGACCGGCTTGCCGTTCAGCCAGACGCGCCA
>JAVXWK010000934.1:0-3957 GCA_032230575.1 Pseudonocardiales bacterium
CGGAAGCGCCATTTGCTCCTCCTCGACGGACTGCATGCCTCTGTATCAGAGACAACGTCAACCTTGCCTCGACTCTTCCTCGTTGGAAAGCCGTCTCAGCCAGCGGGAAACGGGTTCGGCGTGCAGACCTTCTGGTCCGCGGGCACGACGTCCAAGCCGGCGTTGAGCTGCGACACGAAGTCGTTCGAGACACCGAACGTCTGCTGCATCATCACGGGCGCCGGCGCACCGTTCTCCGGGCACGCCGCATGGCCGCTGCCGAGCGCGTGGCCGACCTCGTGGTTGATCACGTACGTGCGGTAACCGGAGAGGTCAGGCCCGTAGACCATCGCGCCGCGAACCCAGCGGGCCACGTTGATGATCACGCGCTTGGTGCCGGGGTTCCAGCAGGAGGTCTCGAACGGGATCTCCTTGCCGCAGAGCGTGTGCGTGGTCTTCGTGCTGGTCAGGCTCACGATGAAGTCGGGGTTCTCGTTCGGCTCGACGCGCTGCAGCGCGACCTGCTTCGTGCCGATCCAGCTGCGCGGGTCGGAGAGGAACCCCTCGACGGTCCGCGCGAACGCCGCGTCGTCGTTGCCGTAGTCGGCGGGCTTCACACCGTCCTCGATGGCGACCGCGTACTTCCGGAACTTCTGGGCGTTCGCCTCGCCGACCCGCGGCCCGCTGCCCGCGATCGCCCGCCACGTGCCGACGCCGTCCTCGGAGAACGCCGGCCCGCCGGGCAACTCGGCCGTGGGGACGTTCAGCTTGGGCTTCTCCGCTTTGACCTCGGTCGCCGGCGCCTCGGGCGTGGTGGTGGTCACGTCCTTCGAGTCACCCGCACTGCCACCGGCTGCGGGCGACTTCGGCTGCACCGTGTCGAGCACGACGAGCGCCGTCAGCACCACCAGCACCGGAATCGCGTAGATCCGCCACCCGTAGTTGGCGACGAGCTTCTTGACCCCACCGCGCCTGCGTGGCCGCCGGTACTCGGCCGTGCCGTCCGGCTCCCACGCGGCCGCGAGCGGTTCCGCGCTGGTCCTGCGCTCGCCGCGACGGTAGCGGTCAGCGGACGGAGCAGTACGTCCTCGCTCGGGGGCGCGATTCACGTTGCCCAGGGTCCCACATCCCCCGTATGGCCGTCGTTCATCACCATGTGTGTCGGTCGACCGCCTCCCACATGCCCAGCACGGCCCTCGCCACGGTGGCGGGCCGCTCCATCTGGGCGACGTGCCCGGTCTTGGGGAGCACCAGCAGTCGTCCTTTGGGCAGCAACCGCGCCGTTCGTGGACCCTTCCGCACACTCACCAGCCGGTCGTTCTCACCCCAGAGCACCAGCGTCGGCGCCTTGACCAGCGGCAAGATCCGCCACAACGACTTCGGCCCCGGCATCAGCCAGCTCTGCATCAACCCGTACGTGCTCTTGTTGAGCGCCTGCCCGGCCCACTTCTGCCGCGCGCGCTCCTCGTTCTCCTTGATCGACTCCTCGATCCGGTGGTCCGGCACCACACTCGGGTCCGCGAAGCACAGCTCCAGCATCTGCTTCGTCCGATCGTGGGCCGTCAGCTTGGCCAGCTCTCGCCTGACCCTCGACCCGATGATCGGAAACACCGCGAGCGCCATCCGCGGGTCCGACATGCGATCCAGCCGTGGCCTCAGATCAGGCACCGCCGGGCTCACGAGCGTGAGCGACTTGACCAGATCAGGCCTGGTAGCGGCCACGATGAGCGAGATCGCCCCACCCATCGAGTTCCCGAACAGATGCACCGGCTCGCTGAACGTCTCGATGTACTTGATCACCGTCCGCGCATGCGTCGCCAGGCTGAAGTCGTACCCGGGAATCGGCTCCGACCGCCCGAACCCGGGCAAATCGACCGAATATCCGCTGACATGTTCTTTCAGCTGGGCCGCAAGATCCGTCCAGTTGGTGGCCGACCCACCCAGCCCGTGCACGTACACCGCGGGCGGCCCGTCGCCAGGCGTCACCCTGACATGGACCTGATGGTCATCCACCTGGTGAAACTCACCTGGCCAAGGCGGCTGCGACTTGTCCAGAGGCGGCAGCGCGACCGTGGACAGCGGGGCGGGGATCAGCGTGCTCACCAGACCAGGATGCGGGAAAGAAGGCCCAGATGGTTCCCGGATGTGGGCTACTAGCGAGTAAGGTTGCGCTCACGCCTCGGTCAGGCAACCCCTCTCCGACGGCCGGAGAACTCGTGCTGGAGGCACCATGACGGAGACGGCGCAGAGCGCACCCGCAGGCAGGGGCGTTCGACTGCCGCGCACCGCCCGCCGCGCGCAACTGCTGGCAGCGGCGCAGGACGTGTTCGTCGCCAACGGCTACCACGCCGCGGCGATGGACGAGATCGCCGAGCGCGCGGGCGTGTCCAAGCCGGTGCTGTACCAACACTTCCCCGGCAAGCTCGAGCTCTACATGGCCCTGCTCGAGTCCCACGTGGACGAGCTGGTCGGCCGTGTCCGCACCGCCATCGCCTCCTCCCCGGACAACAAGCTCCGCGTGCGTGCTGCCGTGGCCGCCTTCTACGACTTCGTGGACGGTGAGGGCCAGGCGTTCCGCATGGTGTTCGAGTCCGACCTGCGGTCTGAGCCTGCGGTTCAGGAAGCCGTGGAGCGCGCTACGACGGACTCGGTGGACGCGATCACCGACACGATCACGGCCGACGCAGGCCTGGACCCCGAGCGCGCCCGCCTGCTGGCCGTGGGCCTCGTCGGTCTTTCCCAGGTCACCGCCCGCTCCTGGCTGGCCGACAACCGGCGCGTGCCGAAGGAAGACGCGGTAGCCCTCATCTCGAACCTCGCCTGGCGAGGCATCGGCGGCGGCTTCCCCCTCCAGCACTGAAAATGATGAAGGGCGCATTCATCCACGTCAGGTGGATGAATGCGCCCTTCATCGTTCACATCAGGGCAGTGATTCGGCGGGCGACGTCGTCGGAGCGTTCCAGCGGGAGCATGTGGCCCGCCTTCGGGTAGATCACGAACTCCGCCGACGGCAGCGCGTCCGCCAGCACTCGTGAGTGGCGCATCGGCGTCAGCACGTCCCACGACCCGGCCATGACCACGGTGGGGATGTCCGACAGGACCGACAGCGCTTCCCGCCGCTGGTGCAGCGTCAGTTCCTCCCGGATCCCGACGAACGCGGCCCCGGTCGTGTTGCCGGCCATCACCGCTGCCGCACGCACGTCAGCCCACTTCGGACGGCGGCCGAACGTGACGCGCAGCCCAGGCGTGATCAAGCGGCCGAACCCGACCTTCGGCCGCTTGACCAGCCATCGCCCGGCGAGCCGCTCCACGCCGCTCAGCCCAGGCAGGTTCCCGCACGACGTGGCAACGAGCGCCACCCCCGTCACGCGCGAGAACAACTCGGGGCGCTGCTCGGCCAGCGCCATGATCGTCATGCCGCCCAGCGAATGCCCGGCCAGCACGATCCGTCCGGAAGGGACGAACTCCTCCAGCACGGCCGCCAGGTCGTCGGCCAGTTCGGAGATCGTCCCGACGCCATCGGCGGAGCGGCCGTGCCCACGCACGTCGTACCGGACAACCCGCCCCGGCAACGCCGAAGCCACCCGGTCCCACGTGGTGAGGTCCATCGTCCAGCCGTGCAACAGGACGGCGGTCACATCGGAGGAGGACGAATCCCCGGACGTGACGATGTTCAGCCGATCAAGAACGAGCGACGCCATGAGCGCATCCCCGGCCTTCCCACGAGTCCCGCCTCGTCCAGGAACGACATGATCCGTTCCCCGGACCACCGAAGGGTTTCCTGGAACCGCGGGTTCCCCAGCGCCTGACGACGTGCCTCGCGCACATCGAGGCCGACCGCCGCGTAGACAGCCGGGTTGATGATCGTCCGAGTGATCATCATCGACACGTACCCGACGAGCCACTTCTGGTACGGCAGCTCGAAACCGCGCAGCGAGGACATCCCGCGCAGCAGCTCCTCGCGCGCGAACCGCACGT
>JAVXWK010000951.1:0-7751 GCA_032230575.1 Pseudonocardiales bacterium
CGGTCACGTTCTGTCTCAGCTTCGTGCTGGCGTTCTCCGTGTTCCCGTCCGCTGTCATGGTCGGCAACCCGGCCGGTGAGACGCACGTGATGTCGATCGCCGCGTACGAGACGGCGTTGCGGGACAACGACTTCGCGATGGGCTCGGCGATCGCGATGCTGATGGCGCTGGTGATGCTGATCGTGATCGGCGTGGTGCTGATCTGGCGCACGACGCTCTACCGCGGCGCGACGGGAGGCAAGGGATGAGGCTCACTGCTCGCCCGATCATATGGCTGACGTGGGGCGCTCTGGCGTTTTTCATGCTGAACCTCGTCGGCATCGTCGGCGCGGTCGTCACGAACTCGTTCGCCGAGACGTGGTTCGGCACCTGGCTGCCGGACGGCTACACGGGCAAGTGGTACGGCGAGGCGTGGCGCGACTACCGGCTGCTCGACGTCCTCGGCGTCACCTTCCAGGTCGCGATCGCGGTCGTCGTCATCTCCGTCCTGATCGGAGTTCCTACGGCCTACGCCCTGGCACGCCGCAACTTCCCCGGCAAGAAGCTGCTCAACGTGCTGTTCCTGCTGCCGATTCTCATGCCACCCATGACGTACGGCATCCCTCTCGCCACCGTGCTCTACAAGTTCCACCTGGCGGGCAGCATGTTCGGCGTGATCGCGGCGAACCTCGTGCCGGCCGTGCCGTTCGTGGTGCTGACGATGACGCCGTTCATCGAGCAGATCGACACGAAGATCGAGTCGGCGGCGCGCATGTGCGGGGCGAACACGTTCGCCATCTTCACCCGCGTGCTCGCGCCGTTGCTCGTACCAGGCATCCTGGCAGCTTCGATCCTGGTGCTCGTGCGGACGGTGGGCATGTTCGAACTGACATTCCTCACGGCGGGGCCGACCAGCCAGACCCTGGTCGTGTCGCTGTACGAGGCGATGTCGTCGGCGGGCATCAGGCCACAGCAGATGGTCGACTCGATGGCGGTGATCTACACCGGATCTATGCTCCTGCTCCTGGTGATCGCGCTGCGTTTCGTCAACCCGACACAGCTCGTCACCAGACTCAAAGAACCGGCTTAGGCCTGTCCAACAGCCCCGGCTATCGCGAACACGGGCCTGTTGGACAGGCCCGGACGCCTGACCCGTCATGATTGTTTCAACCGGCAGTTCGAGGGTGAGGTACAAGTGGCAGTCACCATCCGCGACGTGGCTCGCAGGGCGCACGTATCGGTCGCCACCGTTTCGCGTGCGCTGACATCTCCCGAACTGGTGCGCCCGGAGACCAGATCACGGGTGCTGGCTGCCGCCTCCGACCTCGGCTACCAGCCCAACCGGGCCGCTCGGGGGCTGATCACGGGCAAGACCGGCAACATCGGCATCGTCGTGCCGGACCTCGACAACCCGTTCTTCACGGGCGTGCTCAAGGCCGTGCAGGCGCGGGCGATGCAGGCGGACTACGCGGTGTTCGTGGCGGACAGCGACGAGGACCCGGTGGCCGAGGCCAAGCTGGTGCACGCGATGGCCAAGCAGGTCGACGGCGTCGTGCTGTGTGCTCCCGGGCTCGAGGACTCGCAGGTCTACGAGGTGGCGGGCGCGACGTCGCTGGTGCTGCTGAACCGGCGCCTGCCCGGCGTGCCCGCGGCGTTGATGGACTCGGCGGGCGGCATGCACGCGATCATCGACCACCTCGTGGCGTTGGGGCACCGGCGGATCGCCTACCTGAACGGGCCGCGCACGTCGTGGTCCAACCAGGAACGTCGCCGGGGGCTCATGTCGGCGGTTGCCCAGCACGGCGTGGATCTGGTGGATCTCGGACCGTTCGCGCCGCGCTACGAAGGCGGGTTGCAGGCCGCTGATTTGGCCGTGGCGGCCGATACGACCGCGATCGTCGCCTACAACGACATCATGGCGCTCGGCGTGCTGGCGCGGCTGCGGGACCGCGGGATCTCGGTGCCGGGTGACGTGTCGGTGACCGGGTTCGACGATCTGACGTACGCGGCGCTGTGCTCGCCCGCGTTGACAACGGTGGCAATGCCGGTGGCGCAGGCGGGCCGCACGGCCGTGAACCTGTTGCTGGACTGGCTGGATTCGGACAACACGGAAGTTCCGCAGATCGTGGCGGAAACCCAACTCATCGTGCGCGGAACCACCACCCCACCCCGCAAATGATGAACGGCGCTTTTGTGCACCTGACGTGGACAAAAGCGCCGTTCATCGTGAAGCAAGGCGGCCCCGGCGTGGTGTCTGGGGGGAGTACACCATGAGCCGGGGCCGCGAAGCGGCTGGGCCCGAGGGGGGAGGGGGCCTAGCGCCGCTTGGTGTCCCACTCTGCCCTGAGCGGGCCGAATGCGCCAGGGTGGATGTACCTGTTTTTGGATTTCTCGTACGTACGGGTTACTCGTAGAGCCCTTCGTACAACCCAGAGTGAAGACGGTGTACGACGTTCCGCTTGACCTTCAGAGTGGGGGTGAGCTCACCCTCCTCCTGGGACAGATCACGGCTGAGCAGCACGAACTTCTTCACCTGGGAAACACTGGCGAAGTGCGAGTTCGCCTCGTCGACAACTTCCCGCACGAGCGTTCGCACGTCCGGGTGACCCACCAAAGATTCGATGTCGGACGGCAAGCCTCGCGCGGTCGCCCACGGCACGATCTCGTCGGCGTCGAGTGTGAGCAGTGCCACACAGTAGGGCTTGCGGTCCCCGAACAGGACCGCGTGCGAGATCCAGCGGGACTGGCGCAGGACGTTCTCCACGTTGGCCGGCGCGATGTTCTTGCCACCCGCGGTGATGATGATGTCCTTCTTGCGCCCCGTGATCGTCACGAAACCGTCCGCGTCGATCTCACCGAGGTCGCCGGTGTGCAGCCAGCCGTCCTGGATCGTGGCCGCCGTGGCCTCCGGATTGCGCCAGTAGCCCGCGAAGACGTGCGGGCCGCGCATGAGCAGCTCGCCGTCCTCCCCCAGCGACATCTCCAGACCGGCCACTCCGGACGCACCGACCGAGCCGAGTTTGAAACGATCCAACGTGTTGATCGTGCCCACCGCGGTCGACTCGGTCATGCCGTAGCCCTCCAGCACCGGCACCCCGGCCGCGTGGAAGAACTGCAGCACCTCGCGGGAGATCGGCGCGGCACCGGACAACGCCTGCACGAGCTGTCCGCCGAACACCGCGCGCACCTTGGCGAACATCGCGTCGACCTGCTCGAACGCCGCGGCCATCTCGGCGGGCACCGGCTCGCCGACAGCACGACGGCGCCGAACCTCCAGGCCCAGAGTCACCGCCTGGCCCAGCTGTTCAGCAGGCACCGCGGCCGTGACGAACGTGTAGATCTTTTCGAAAATCCGCGGCACAGAAGGCAGGAAGGTCGGCCGGACCTCCGCCAGCTCCGGCACGATCGCCGTCATGTCGCCGCCGAAGTACGCCAGAGCACCACCGCGGTACATCGTCCCGAACATGACGATCTGCGCGAAGACGTGCGCCAGCGGCAGGAACAGGTAAACCGTGCCGGTCATCGCGTCGATGCGGGCTTCCTCGGCGACCCGGCACAGCGCGACCCAGTTCGCGTTGGTGAGGATGCAGCCCTTGGGCGGCCCGGTGGTGCCCGAGGTGTAGATGATCAGGCTCGGGTCCTCCGGCTTGATCGCGGCCCGCCGGGAGTCCAGCTCGTCCGCCAGCGGCGAGGTGCGGCCCGTGTCCTGCAGCTCGGCCACGCTCGGGCGGTCACCGGCCTGGTCGATCGTGAAAACTGTTCGCAGCTCAGGAAGTTCTCCCTGGACGACCTCGACCTTGACGCACTGCGACTCGTTCTCGGCCACCACGATCGACGCGCCGGAGTCGCCGACCACCCAGGCGATCTCCTCCGAGGTGCTCGACGGGTAGATCGGCACGACGATGCCGCCCGCCGCCAGCACCGCGAGCTCGACCGCCGTCCACTCAGGACGCGTGCCGGCGAGCACACAGACCCGGTCACCGGCCTTCAGTCCGGCGTGGACGAACCCGGACGCGAGGTCCAGCACCTGCTCGGAGACCTCGGCGTAGGTCTGCTCGCGCCACTCGCCGTTCTGCTTGAACCGCCACGCCACCGCGTCCCCGTACGCCTGCTCCGCGAGGAACGGCAGGTCGGCTATCCGGCGGACGGATCGCACCGCGTTGGGGCTGGTGACTCCGGCGGTCATGGCGGCTCCTAGACGTTCGGGGGGATCCTGGCTCTCCATGAACGGCGCTTTCGTCCACCTCAGGTGCACAAAAGCGCCGTTCATCGTTTTAGGCGGGCACTACCTGCACGCGGGTGCCGTTGAGAACGGCGGTGCCCGAGAGCGGGTCGATGCGGAGGTCGTCGGTGAGGAGGTTGACGTTCACGCCGGCGTGCTCACGGGCGACGGTGAGCCGCGTGCCGGGCTGGTCGTGGCCCCAGCCGTGCGGCATCGAGACGACGCCGGGCGCGATGTCGCCGGTGACCTCGACGAGCACCTCGATCTTGCCGACGCGCGATGTCACCTGAGCGGTCTTGCCGTCCTCGATGCCGAGCCTGGACGCGTCCGCGGGGTTCACGAGCAGCGTGCACAACGGTTTGCCCTTCACCAGCGCGGGGACGTTGTGCATCCAGGAGTTGTTGGTGCGCAGGTGCCTGCGGCCGACCAGCACCAGTTCGGTCTCGGGCGTCTCCAAGGACCTCAGCACGCGCGGCAGGTCGTCCATGATCGGCTCCGGCGTCAGCTCGATCTTGCCCGACTGAGTCCTGAGGATCTCCGGGAGGCGCGAGGTGAGCGGGCCGAGGTCGATGCCGTGCGGGTGGTCGAGCAGCTGCCGCAACGAAACCCCGTACGGGCCGGTGCGGAGTTTGAGGTCCAGCAAGCGTTCCTCGCGCGTCTCGCCCTCGGGTTCGAAGTCGATGCCGAGCTGCTGCTTCAGCCCTGCCAGCTGCATCGCGGCAATGGCGTCGAGATCAGCTGACGGGCCCAGGCCGCTGAAGATCGTGGCGAGCCGGAAGAAGATGTCCGTCTCGTCGACCCTGCCTTCCTCCAACGGAATCGCCGCGCGCGAGTACTTCACGACGTTGCGCACCGAGTTGTTGAGGAACGCGATGTCGTAGTGGTCGCGACGGGACGGCGGCGGCGTCGGCAGGATGACGTCGGCGTGCCGGGTGGTCTCGTTCAGGTACGGGTCAACGCTGACCATGAAGTCCAGCCCGGCCAGCGCGTCGTTCACGCGCGCCGAGTTCGGCAACGACAGCGCGGGGTTGCCGCCGATCGTGAACAGCGCCCGGACCTGGCCCTCGCCGGGCGTCTCGATCTCGTCGACCATCGTGACGGCCGGGTACTCCCCCATCACCTCGGGGTGGCCCTTGACCCGGCTGTGCCAGCGGCCGATGCCGAAACCCCTGCCCCGCCCCGGTCCTCGCTTGCTGTGCGCGGGCAGCGGCCACATCACGCCGCCCGGCCGGTCGAGGTTGCCGGTGAGGATGTTGAGCGTGTCGACCGCCCACGACGCGACCGTGCCGAACTCCACGGTCGTCGTGCCGATGCGTCCGTACACAGCAGCACGTTCCGCAGCGGCCAGCTGACGGGCCAAAGCGCTGATCGTGGCCGCCTCGACGCCCGTGCGTTCCTCGACGGCCTCAGGGCTGAACGGCATGACGCGCTCGCGGATCACCGTGTGGTCGGTGACGTGCTCGGCGAGCTCACGCAGGTTCACCAGATCCTGCCGGAACAGCTCGTGGATCAACGCCAGCAACAGGAACACGTCGGTGCCCGGCCGGATCACGATGTGCTGGTCGGCGGCTGCGGCCGTGCGGCTGCGACGCGGATCGACGACGACGAAGGACCCGCCGCGCTTCTGCAGCTCCCTGAACCGGCCTGGCACGTCCGGAACCGTCCACAGGCTGCCGTTGGACGAGAACGGGTCCGCGCCCAGCACCAGCATGAAGTCGGTGCGGTCGATGTCCGGCACCGGGATCGAGAAGATGCTGCCGTACATGTGCCCGACCTGGACGTGCTTGGGCATCTGGTCGACGGTGCTGGCGGTGAAGACGTTGCGGCTGCCCAGCGCCTTGCGCAGCGGCCCGGCGTAGAGGCCGCCGGCGAGCGAGTGGACGACCGGGTTGCCCAGGTACATCGCGATGGAGTCGCGGTCCGGGAAGTCCTTGAGCCGCTCGTCGATGTACGAGAAGGCCTCGTCCCAGGTCGCCTCCTGGAACTCGCCGTCGCGCTTGATCAGCGGGGCGCTGAGGCGGTCCGGATCGGCGTCGAGCGTGCCGAGCGACGCGCCCTTGGGGCAGATGAACCCCTTGCTGAAGTCGTCCTCGCGGTCGCCGCGCACCTTCGTGATGCGGTCGCCCTCAACCGTCAGCTCCAGCCCGCAGGTCGCTTCGCACAGCGGGCAGGTCGTGAACACGGTCCTCATGCGTCCCCTTAAACGGCTTGTTACCAACGAGTACTAGTCAGCTGCCATCGGACGCAATCGCCCAGCCGAGGTCAACCCGAACAGCTCACTGACAGCCCTGGCGATCATGTCCGGTCGTTCCAGCGTGTGCTCGAAGCGGAACCCGATGACCGCGCGCGAGCCACCGAGCAGACCGGTCAGCTTGATGGATTCGTCCTGGTCAGCGCCATAGCAGACGATCCGGCCGAACGGCGCGATGGCGTCCAGCGAGGCCTTCAGCGCGCCACCTGGATCGAGCACCACATCGACCTGTTTGCCCTCGTTCGCCTGTACCAAACGCTGGGCGAGCCCGTCTCGATCGGACTCGACGGCGACGTCCGCGCCGAGCTTGAGCGCTTTGCGGCGCCGCGACTGGCTGGAGTCGGTGGCGATCACGCGCCCGGCCGCGAAACTGCGGGCGAGCTGGACCGCGATCGCGCCGACCTCGCTCGCGGCGTCGTGCACGACGATCGACTCGTCCGGCCTGAGGTGCGCGCATGTGCGGAGGAGGTGCCACGCCGTGGTGCCCGCTCTCGCGAGCGTCAGCGCCTGCTCGTCCGTGACACCCGCGGAGACGGGGAGGTGGAGGCGCCCGGCGACCACCACCACGCGACGTCCGCCGTCCTCGACCCGGACCTCGTCGACCGCCTCGGCTGTGCGCATGTAGCCATCTCACGTTCTCGGGCTCACGGGCAGTAGTCCGGCTTCCACGACAACTAAGAACCCGCGAACCGGCAGCGGACAGCGCGATCTACAAACGTTTTCATCGGCACCTTCCTACTACCGACCGGGCGCGCCGATTCGTTGGCACGCCGACGGAACTGACCGGTGCCGACCTACAGAGTGAGTCCGAGTGGGTACGCCGCGTGGCGAGGTATGGCAAACGGGTGTGCACAGGTGCAGCATGTGCCGGTGAACGCCGCATTGCGCACCACCACGACGATCCTCGCGGTCGCGGTCGCCTACTACGCGACCGCGAAGGTGGGGCTGGTCCTGGCGCTCGTGAAGGGCCAGGTCACCCCACTGTGGCTGCCGACGGGGATCTCGGTGGCGGCACTGCTGATGTCCGGCCGCAAGATCTGGCCTGGCATCGCTCTCGGCGCGCTGACGGCCAACCTCGCGCTCGGCGCGGGCCCGGCCGGGACCGTGCTGATCACCATCGGCAACACCCTCGCGCCACTGGCCGCCTGGTACCTGCTGACCCGGTTCGGGTTCCGGCAGCGGCTGGACCGGTTGAAGGACGCGTTGCTGCTCGTCTTCGCGGGCGCGTTGGGTGCGATGCTGATCAGCGCGGTCGTCGGCGCGGCGGCGTTGAAGATCGGTGGCGACATCCCGTGGCAC
>JAVXWK010000996.1:0-4788 GCA_032230575.1 Pseudonocardiales bacterium
ACCGCGCCAGCAGCTGGGCGTCCCGCAGCGCGATGTTCGCCCCGATCCCCCGCATCGGCGTCATCGCGTGGATCGCGTCGCCGAGCAACGTGACGTTCGTCGGCCGCCAGCGTTCGATCGGCTTCGAGGACCGGATCCGCCACTCGCTGATCGTGTCCGCGGGTGACGCCGCCACGATCCGGCTGAGCTCCGGGCTCCACCGGGAGATCCGCGACAGCACCTCCCGTTGCAGATCCAGTCCATCGTGGACGGTCAGGTCCGCGGCCGCGTAGGCCCACATCAGATACGGCCGCACGTTGTCGAACAACAGGCCTTCCGCGTCCGTCTCGCCCAAGCCGTCGTGCGCGGCCAGGAACATCCCTGCCCGTCCGGTCGGGATGATCGAGTTCGCCCGGACCACCAGCTCCCGCGGCACCCAGCCGGCGTCGTCGAGGAACAGCTTCCCCGCGATCGCCGTGACGCCGACGTCCTCGGTGCCGGCGTGCGGCAGGTACTGCTTGCGCACCCGCGACCGGATTCCGTCCGCCCCGACCAGCACGTCGCACTTCGCCGTGGTGCCGTCCTCGAAGTGCAACGTGATGTCGTCGCCTTCTTCGTAACGCTCGAACCGCTTGCCGAACCGCACGTCCAGCCCGTCGAGCAACACCTGCCTGAGCGTGATCCGGCTCGCCGAGTAGTGCCGTTCCGCCTCGGGATCCAGCACCAGCAAGGGTTTGAGCTGTTCCGTCAGGAACCCGAACCCGTTGCCACCACCCCCGGCACTGCGCTCGAATCGTTCCCAGCTCGCCGTGGGTAAGCACTCCCGCAGTGCCGCGGCGCCATGCGGGTTGATGTGCACCCGATATCCGTGCAGGCGGTCCGTGCGCGAGAGATCGCGCTCGTACACCGCCACGTCCACGCCGGCCTTGCGCAACCCGTGCGCCAGGCACAGCCCGCCGATTCCTCCGCCAACCACTGCGATTCTCATGCCGTCGAGTTTCAACCGCTTGGTTGATTAAGTCAACCCGTTGGTTGAAAGTGGTCCGGTCGGCTACCGTGTGGCGGTGGATCAACGCCGTTCACCAAGCTCCTCGGAACGCAAGCGCGACCCGGAACGCACTCGGGCCCTGCTGCTGGAGGCGGCCGCGGCGGAGTTCGGGGCGAAGGGCTACGCGGCGACGCGCACGACGGACATCGCGGCGCGCGCGGGCGTGAACAAGCAGCTGATCTCGTACTACTTCGGCGGCAAAGAGGGCCTGTACAAGGAGCTCGCGACCAGCTGGCACAGCTCGGCGGCCGAGATGGCGAGCGAGGACCAGCCGCTCGACACGGTGCTGGCGAGCTTCGTGGCGACCACGCTCACCGATCACGGCCGCCTGTGGGCGTGGTCGAACCTGGCCGGGGACAGTCCGCAGACCGACGAGGCGTTCCTGCGCGCCCAGGTCGACCAGATGCGCGAGCGTCAGGCCAAGGGCGAGCTGCCCGCGGACCTCGACCCCGGCATGCTGCTGCTCGCCTTGATGGCAGCCGCCGCCGCACCGTTGACCCTGCGGCAGACCGCGAGCCAGATCACCGGCGAGGACCCCGCGACGCCGGAGTTCGCGGCCAAGTACGCGGAACAGCTGGCGTTGCTGGTGCGCCACTTCTCCGGCCGATCCTGACTTCTTTCGCACCCGAACTCGTTACTCTGCGGGGTGATGGACGAGATCAGGCTTTCGGCGTCCACGGCGGGAGACGGGCTGTCGCCGTCGGCGTCCGCCGCGATCAGCTCGGTCCACAAGAAGCTGTCGAAGCGCCGGCGCCGGCCGTTGATCGTCCTGCTCGTCGTCGCGTTGGTCGCCGGCGGTGGTGCCACGTGGACCTGGGTCCTGGTCCCGATGCTGGCGCCCACCTACAAGACGACGTTCCTGATCGACGCGGCCGAGGGCGACCTGGCGAGCGTCACGACCGCGTTGAGCACTGTCGTCGGCAACTCCGGCTCGCGCGACTCCCAGTCACTGCGCAGTTTCGGCGGCGAATGCGGCGCCGACGACAACACGACGCAGCTCGTCGGGTTCGGCACCGGCAACCGGCAGGAGATCACCGAGGCGGCTCGATCGGTGCGCCAGGGCGCGAAAGCCACGCTGCAGCGCGGAATCGTCGAGGCGGTCGACGACTTCACCTCCGGGTTCTCGCTGAAAGCGAAGCAGGTCAACCGGATCATCGTGGTCACCAGGCACGGCAAGGACGCGTGCGACACCGACGACGAGTTCGTCCAGAAGCAGATCCGGGACCGGGCGACGGCTGCCGGGCTGACGATCGAGTTCCGGTTCATCGGGTACCAGGTTCCCGACGGCGAACCGCTGAGGACGCTGACCACGCAGCTGCAGACGCAGGAGCCGATGTTCGCGAACTCACCGGAAGAGCTGCGGAGAGCGCTGAACTGGTTCACCACCATCGAGCCGATGCTGCGGTCGGCGCAGTCGGTCGTCACCGTGCTCAACCCGACCGTGGACAAGCTCAACGCCGCGACCGACGCGCTGAAGAGCGGCCGTTTCGACCTCGCCGACAGTGCGCTGGCCGAGGCCCGCGACGCCGTGGTCGACGTCGAGATCAAGGACCTCGACGGCCGCACCGCCTCCGCCGACGCGATCACGTTGCGGGACAGGGCAGTCAGGCTGCGGACGCTGCAGGAGGAGGTGATCGGGGCAGCTGACGTGCTGGCCGGCGAAGCTCGTTCGGGACGGAACCTGACGGACCCGCTCGCCGTCTACACCAAGGCCGCCGAGGCGTACAACGACGAGGCGGGACAGATGACTCGCGAGCTGACGAGGCTGCGCGGGCTGGCCTTGGGGGGAACGCGATGAAACGCCGGTTGCTGGTGGCGGGCGCGGTGTTCGTGGTGCTGGGGCTGGTCGCCGGTGGCCTGTGGGTGTTCCTGCCGCCTGATCACCGCACGACGTTCCTCGTCGACGCCTCCGAGTCCCAGGACTTCCGCGAGGTGGCCGACGCGGTCGGTGCCGCGGCCGCGAACATGTCGGCCGACGACTCGCTGGCACTGCGCCGGTTCGGTGGCGAGTGCTCCTCCGCGAACACCTCCGAGCTGGTCTCCCCCGGCACCGGGCAGGCCGCCGAGATCGGCGACGCGGCCCGGTCGATCACCCCGAGCGGCAAGGCGACGTTGCTCAGCGGCATTCTCGCGGCGATCGACGACTTCGCGCGCGCCTACCCGTTCCGCGGCGACAAGACGAACCACGTGGTGGTGATCGCACATGGCGCTGCCGACGCGTGCGGCAAGAGCGCCGACGAGGTCCGCGCGATCATCGAGGAGCACACGTCGCGAGCCGGCGTGAAGATCGACTTCCGGTTCGTCGGCCACCGGCTGACCTTGGACCAGGCCAAGGTGCTGAAGGAGATCGCGGCCGCGGCCGACGCCCAGCAACCGCGCCTCACCAAGACCTCCGACGAGCTCGTCACCACGATGAAGGAGATCTCCGTCCCCGCCGACCTGGTGGCGAAGGAGATCAAGACCTCGCCGTGCGACACCGTGTCCCCTGAGTCGCTCGCGGCCGCGTACCTGCCGGAGCCCGGCCTGGTCTACGCCGACGTCAAGTGCGCGCAGGACCGCTACGCGTTCGGGAAGCTGCACACGACCAAGATCGAGTCGAACGACATGCCGGTCCTGTTCGAGTACAAGGAAAACGCGTGGAAGTTCGTGGCCGCGCAGACCGATCTGGAATGCGGCACCGTGCCGATCGACGTGTGGAAGCAGCTCGACTTCCAGTGCGTCGGCGCCGAGCCCGTCGTGTGCCGCAACCACGATCCGCTGGTGAAGGACCTCAGCGGCGGCTGGCTCGGCTGCGAGGCCGCCATGGACATCGCCGGCCGCTACAAGGCGGCGATCGATGCCGGTCAGGCGCAGGGGCAGGGCTTGTTCTGGGAGTCCGGCGACTGGTCGTGCTCGTGGCCGTACGAGGAAAGCGGCGCCCACGTCGAGGCTCCGCTCCGGTGCGCACAGCCGAAGGACGGCAGGCTGACCGTGGAGATCTGGAAGTACTAGTGGTGTGGTCAGGACTCGCTGGCCGCGCGGTCGGCGAGGGCCTGCTTCAGCCCTTTGAGGCCGCCGCGCATCATCAGGTCGTGGTTGCCGCGGAAGAACGGCTTGGCGATCAGCACGAGCCGTCGCAACAGCGCCTTGTTGACCACGACCTCCTGATCGAACACCAGGTCCGTGCCCCCGTCGCGGCCGATGATCTCCCAGCTGGCGAAGCCTTCGAGATCGCCGGTCAGCTGCGCGCGCAACAGCCCGGCCTGCTGGTTCGCGATGCTGTGCCGGACCTGTACGACGAGGTCGAACGGCAGGAACGACCGGCAGTGCAGCACGCCGGACTCGTCGTCGATCTTGGTCGCCGACCGCACCTCACGCCACCACAGCGGGTAGTTCGCGATGTCGGACAGCACGTCGTACACGGCTGCCGGAGACGCGCAGACGTGCCACGTGCTGCGGAACCGGTAGCGGTTGAGTGACACGGGCGACATCATCCCGGATAGCTCGTTCAGGTGACAGGTCCTCGACAAAAGTCACAGCGGAACGGGAATTCCTCACGGCGTGTCATGAGGCCTGACACGCCTGAGCGTCTCATTAGGCCGGTCGAGCGCGCGCGAGCGACGAGCTGCTGCCCGCCGCGAACCGCACAGGTGACCATCGCCGTCAGCCCGTCGCCGAGACCTCCTCGTTCTCCAGCACCTGCTGCAGGAACTGGCCCGTGTAGCTCTTCTCGACCTCGGCGACCTGTTCGGGCGTGCCCTCCGCGACCACCATGCCGCCGC
>JAVXWK010001001.1:0-5150 GCA_032230575.1 Pseudonocardiales bacterium
CAAGGCGACATCAGCTGGAACGCCGATGCGCGACATACCCTCGGTGACCTCACCCTACGCTGCTCCGGAGCTTCTCGGGAGAACGAGAGCCGGCAGAGCACGGAGCCCGCTTCCGCCACATTCGTCATGACCGGTTCGTCCCCAAAGGACAGGCGGCGTGGATCGCGTCGGCCGGGGTGATGCCGACCTACGCGGCAGCCCAGTGGCTGAGCCACACGGGATTCGCTCAGGAGGGTGACCCCGCCTGAAAACCCGTTGGCTGCCCCGTGCTAATGTTCTTGGTGTCGGAATGAGCACGGCTCCGGCACACAAACAAGCGCCGCTAGCTCAGTTGGTTAGAGCAGCTGACTCTTAATCAGCGGGTCCGGGGTTCGAGTCCCTGGCGGCGTACACCGGAGAAGCAGGTCGAGATTCGTCTCGGCCTGCTTCTTCGCTTTTCAGCGGCGAGGCCTGCGCACTGCCGCGACGGCTTGGGCGATGCGAGCGTCGAACGCGGCGAGTTGCTCGGCTTCAGCAGGGCTCGGAACGAACGGTTGCCGATCGCAGGGCGTTCCACCGCGCCAGATCCGCTCGATGCCCCGCACTGCCGAGATCTCCGCCAACGGGTCACCGGACACCAGCACCAGGTCCGCACGCTGCCCGGCCGCGACACGTCCCCGGTCAGCGAGGCCGAACACCCGCGCCGGCGAGGAGGTGGCAGCGGCCAGGGCCTGTGCCGGGCTGAGGCCGCAGCGGACGAGCAACTCGAGTTCCCGGTGCAGGCTTTCGCCGAACACGGTCCCGGGGTTCGGCGCGTCGGTGCCCGCCAGCAGCGTGATTCCCGCGTCGGCCAGGAGCCGCACGTTTTCCTGCGCCCGCGAGTACGGCCGGCTGTTCACCCCGAGAATGTTCTCGACGGTGGCCAGCGTCGGACCGACCGCGATGCCGGCCATGCGCTCGACCAGGGACCTGCTCAGCTCGGCGTCCAGGGGAATGTGCGCCACCACGTCGACACCGGCGAACACGACCTCCTCGATGCCGGCCGTCGAGCTCACGTGGGCGACGACGATCAGGTCGCGGTCATGAGCTGCCGCGACCAGGGCGTTGATGGCCGGGGGGTCCAGCGAGGGCCACAGACCACCGACGCCGGAGAAGATCTTCAGGTAGTCCGAGCCCTCGGCGATCCGGTCCGCCACGAACCGCGCGGCCTGGTCAGCGGCGGTGAGCGTCGGGAACGGGTCGTACATCAGGGACGGGTGACCGCCCGGCGCGGTGGCACCGACACCCGCTGACCGCACGTCGGCCACGTCCGGCCGGGAGGCTTGTTCCCGCGCGGAAGCCACCTTGTCCGGCATGCTGAACATGTCGAGCACAGTGGTGACGCCGGAGTTCAGCGACTGAACGAGAGCGCCGGGAACGAGGTGCACGTGGGAGTCGATCAGACCGGGAAGCACGGTCCCGCCCGCCGCGTCGATCACCTCGTCGCCGTCGCGGGCAGCAGAAGCCGCCGAGCACTCGGTGATCAGCCCGTCCACGAACCGGACAGAGGTCCAGTCCCGCGACGTCGTCCCGTCGAACACCTTCGCGTTCACGATCGTCGTCGCCACGGCAGGAGTGAACCATGACCGACCGCAGCGCCCGCTGGCAGCAGTACTGGGACCGGAAGTCCGTCAACTACGACAAGGAGATGAGCTTCCTCGACCGGAAGCTCTTCGGCGACTCACGGCAGTGGGCGTGCTCGCAGGCGGCCGGTGAGGTGCTGGAGGTCGCGATCGGCACCGGGCTCAACCTCCCGCACTACCCCGCCGGCGTCACGCTGACCGGCATCGACCTCAGCGAGCAGATGCTCGGCCTCGCCCGCGACCGCGCCGCGAAC
Organism: Pseudonocardiales bacterium; assembly: GCA_032230575.1. Lineage (GTDB taxonomy): Bacteria > Actinomycetota > Actinomycetes > Mycobacteriales > Pseudonocardiaceae > Lentzea. The sequence goes on from JAVXWK010001001.1 coordinate 1,856, forward strand.
CTGGAGCACGGGGTGACGCTGCGGCAGGGCACGGCGCACGCCCTGCCGTTCGGCGACGCCGAGTTCGACACGGTCGTGTGCACGCTGGGCCTGTGCGCCATCCCGGACCACGAGACCGCGGTCGCCGAGATGATCAGGGTGCTGAAGCCCGGCGGCCGGTTGATCCTCCTCGATCACGTCGAGAGCTCGTCCCGCCTCGCCCGCGGCCTGCAGTGGCTCGTGGAACGGGTGACCGTCCCGATGGCGGGCGAGCACTTCCTGCGCCGGCCGTTCCGCCTCGTCCAGGCTCACGGCCTGCAGGTCGAGCAACGGCAACGCTTCAAGCTCGGCCTCGTCGAACGGCTCGTGGCGCGGAAACCCAACCGGTGAGCCGTCCTCCCGAAAGCGCTGGTGAGAGGGTTCTGGCGGTGGTTGGAGAGCGGCGGACACCCGTTCTGTTCGGTGGCCTGGTAGCCGCACTTCATCGCCCGTGCATTGCGTGGACGCCGCGACCGGGCATTATGCGCAAATGACACTCCGGCAGGCGAGCGACTTCGCCCAGTTGTCCACCGAGATCAAGCAGGCGGGCCTGCTGGCTCGGCGGCGCGGTTACTACCTCGCGCGGATCACCGCGAACCTGGTGGTCTACGCGGGTGCGTGGGTGGCGTTCGCCTTGCTCGGGGACTCGTGGTGGCAGCTTGCCGTGGCGGTCGTGCTGGCCGTCATGACGACGCAGCTGGCGTTCATCGGGCACGACGCCGGCCACAAGCAGATCTTCACGGCGAAGCGGTGGAACCTGCTCACCGGGTACGTCCACAGTGGACTGATCGGCGTCAGTCACGACTGGTGGGTGAGCAAGCACAACCGCCACCACGCCAACCCCAACCACGAGGACGAGGATCCGGACGTCGACATCTCGGTGCTGGCGTTCACACAGAAGCAGGGTGAGTCCAAGCGCGGCCCGCTGCGGTGGATCGCCTCGCACCAGGCGGCGTTGTTCTTCCCGTTGCTGCTGCTCGAAGGCTATGCACTGCACTGGCACTCGATCCGCCACTCGGGCCGCGAGCGGTTCATGATGATCGCGCACGTCGTCGTCTACTTGGCCGCGGTGTTCTGGGTCCTCTCCCCCGTGTACGCGATCGCGTTCGTGCTGGTGCACCAGGGCGTGTGGGGCTTCTACATGGGTTGTTCGTTCGCTCCCAACCACAAGGGCATGCCGGTGCTGTCGGCCGGCCACACGCTCGACTTCCTCCGCAAGCAGGTGCTGACCTCGCGCAACGTCCGCGGCGGCTGGTTCGTCGACTTCCTGCTCGGCGGGCTGAACTACCAGATCGAGCACCACCTGTTCCCGAGCATGCCGCGACCGGCCCTGAAGCACGCGCAGCTGATCGTCAGCAGGTTCTGCGAGCAGCACGGGATCTCCTACGCGCAGTGCGGGTTGTTCCGGTCGTACGGGTACGTGCTGGAGTACCTGCACGAGGTCTCGGCGCCGATGCGCAAGCCTGCCTGATTGTCCAGAAGTGGACAAAGCCTGACCAAAACGCTCGCCCGCGACCGTGAGCGCTGGTTTCCTCGGTGGTAGACCGAACTGGGGGAAACTTCATATGCGCAAACGTCTCTTCGGCGCGCTCGCCGCAGGTGTCGCACTGTCACTCGTCGCCGCTGGTCAGTCGGCCGCGGAACCCGTCGCGCAGCAGGTCAGCCAGCCCGATCCGATGCTGGCTTTCCTGCCTGCCGAGGCCAAGGTGGACTGGGCCGCGGTGCAGCGGAACCGGGAGTCCCGCAAGCAGTCGCGCGCCGCGGTCGCCGCGAAGTCCGCGGGCACACCGCTGACGTACGGCGAGAAGGAGACCGGGCAGGGCGTGAACGACACGCCCGCCAACGCCGAGCACGTGGCCGGGTTCGGCACCGGCCGCGGCAAGAACCCGAAGCTCAAGCTGACGGGTGATCTCGCGGGCGACCCGACCATCCCGGTCGTCACGCCGTTCCCCGAGATGAACGACGCGATTCCGAACGCCGGCGACACCCACGTGCCCGCGCTGGGCAGGGCGGTGAAGACCACCGGCACGATCGGCGACGGCCCATACGGCAGCGCGGGTGACGGCTCGGGCGACCACGACTTCTACAAGCTGACCGGTGGCGCGACCGGTCAGTGGGCGACCGTCGAGACGCACACGCCGACCGGCGACCTGGACACGTTCCTCGCCGCGTTCGACGCGAACGGCCAGGTGCAGGGCCAGAACGACAACCTCGTGGGCACCACGGACAGCAGGCTGCGGGTCTTCGTGCAGCCGGGCACCGACGTCTACGTCATGGTCGCGGCCTCGGGGCCTCTCGCGATCCCGGAAGACCCGATGAAGCCCGGCACCGGCAAGCGCGTCACCACCGAGGGTGCGTACGACCTGACCATCGCGACCGGTGACGGCCAGGTGGACAAGGACTTCTTCTCCGTCGACCTCAAGGCGGGCGACGTGCTCGGCGCGTCGGCGGCGGGCCGGGCCACCAGGGTCATGGTGCACGACCCGGCCGGGCGCGAGGTCTTCGGTTCGTCGCAGGACTTCAGCTTCCTCTACGCCGAAACCTCGCCGATGCCCGCCGGTGGCAACGCCGTCGCGGACTTCGTGGCGCCTAAGGACGGCCGCTACACCGTCGGCGTCGAGAACGGTGACGGCGCCTACGACGTCACGGTCGAGGCCTTCCGTCCCGGCTCGGAGCTCAACCCGCGCCCCGAGGTGCTGACGATCTTCCTCGACTTCGACGGCGCGCGCGTCAACACCCGGATCTTCAGTGCCGACCCGGCCGGCAACCGGGACCTCTCACCGCTCAGGAACTTCCTGCCCGCGTGGGGTCTCACCAACGCCGACGAGAACGCCGTGATCGACTCCGTGGTCGCGACCGTGCGCGAGAACATCGAGCACGACCTCGCCGCCAAGGGCACCAACAAGCGGTTCGCCGTGCGCGTGCTCAACAGTCGCGACCACGCCGACCCGTGGGGCCAGAAGAACGTCAGCCGGGTTGTCGTCGGCGGCACCATCGCCGAGTCCGGCATCTCGACCGTCGGCATCGCGCAGTCGATCGACGCGGGCAACTTCGGCAAGGAGGAGACCGCGCTGGTGCTGCTGGACGTGCTCAGCAAGCCCGCCGGCCAGTCCGCCACCTCGCTGAACACCTACATCACCCCGGCCACCACCGACAAGGCCGCGTTCATCGGCAGGGCGATCGGCAACATCACCGCCCACGAGGCCGGGCACATGTCCGGTAGCTGGCACCAGGACCAGTTCAACGCGGTCAACAGCCTCATGGACCAGGGTGGCAA
>JAVXWK010001041.1:0-6415 GCA_032230575.1 Pseudonocardiales bacterium
CTGGTCGCCGCGGCGTCGCGCGCGTCGGTGCCGAGGGCCGAAACCGCTGCTCCTGACCACGTTGTGGCCGCTCAGCTCCCTGCCGCCGTCGAGGGCTTCACCGGCCGTGACGACGTCCTGCGCGCGATGGACGGACTGCTCGCGCGTGAGCCGAACGCGGTGGTGGTGTCCGCGATCGCGGGCATGGCGGGCATCGGCAAGACGACGCTGGCCGTGCACTGGGCACACCGCGCGCGGTCGCGGTTCCCGGACGGGCAGTTGTTCCTGAACCTGCGCGGCCACGGCGGCGGCAGCCCGTTGACACCGCTGGAGGCGTTGACCCACCTGCTGACCGGTCTCGGGGTGGATCGCGCCGAGGTTCCCGCGGACGTCGACACCGCCGCGGCCGCGTACCGGACGTTGCTGGCGGACCGGCGTGTCCTGGTGGTGCTGGACGACGCGGTCGACGCCCGTCAGGTGCGCCCATTGCTGCCTGGTTCGTCCGGCTGTCTCGTACTCGTGACCAGCAGGTATCGGCTCGACGGCCTGGTGGCCCGCGACGGTGCCCGGCGGGTCCAGCTCGACGTGCTCGGTCGCGACGCGGCCCGTGCGCTGCTCGCGCGGGTGCTCGGCGAGGAACGGGTGCGCGCGGAACCCGTCGACGACCTGATCGAACTGTGCGCAGGCCTGCCGCTGGCGTTGCGCATCGCCGCGGCGCATCTGCTCGGCGGCCGGTCGATCGCGAGCTACGTGTCCGCGCTGCGGTCGGGCGACCGGCTCGCCTCGCTGGCGGTGCCCGGGGATCCCGACACGGCGGTGGGTGCGGCTTTCGACCTGTCCTACGAAGCGCTGGACCCGCAGTCGCGCCGGGTGTTCCGGTTGATGGGGCTCATGCCGGGCCGCGACCTGACGGCGGACGCGATCGCCGCGCTGACGTCGCTGGACGAGGGGGAGACTCACCGGTGCCTGAACGTGTTGACGGCGGCGCACCTCGTCGATGAGCACCAGCCGGGCCGCTACACGTTCCACGACCTGCTGCGCCTGCACGCCGCCCACCTCGCCGGCGCCGAACGCCCGCTCGCCACGGAACGGCTGTGGGGCCACTTCGCTCTGACGTTGCTCAACGCCGGCGAACGCGTCGACCCGCGCACCTACCGGCACGTGCTGGCCGAGGACTACCGGCACACGACGTTCATCGACGACACCATCGCGAACACGTGGATCGACGTCGAGAGCGAGAACCTCGTCGCCACCACCCACGCGGCCGCGGCCGCGGGACACACCCGCCTGGCCGTGCAGCTGCTGATCGCGCTGCACCCGCAGTTCGAGCGCCACCGCATGCACTCCGTCTGGCTGGACACCGGCACGGTCGTCCTGGAGGCGGCACGGCGCAGCGGTGATCTTCTGGCCGAGGCCCATGCGTTGCGGATCATCGGCGACGCCCACTGGTGCGGCTGCGACTACGAGCAGTCGCTGACGTTCCTGGGGCAAGCGCTTGCCGCCGCGGAAGAGCTGGGGCACAACGAGTTCTACCGTGTGGTGCTGTGCGCGTTGGGCAGGACGTCGATCTCGATGGGACGCCCGCGCGACTGCGCGGACTACTACCTGCGTGCTCGCGAACTGTGGCGGCAGGACGGCCGCCCCACCGCCGGCTCGCTCATCCTCGGCGACGCCTACTGGGAGCTCGGCGAACTGGACCGCGCCTACGAACTGCACACCGAGACGATCGACGCGGCCCGCCGCGAGGGAGTCCGCTTCGGTGTGCTGCTGGGCGAAACCCACGCGGGCCGCTCCTGCCAGGCACTCGGCCGCCTGGAGCGGGCGATCGAGCACTACTCGGCCGGCCTCGCGCTGTGCCGGGAGTTCGCCGAACCGGCCGAGGAGGCGGGCAACCTCGCGAACCTCTCCGGCGCCTACCGCGACCTTTCGAAGTACGACCTGGCACTGGACACCGCACGCGAAGCACTCGAGATCGCCACCCGGCTCGGCATGCGGCGCACCCAGATCAGCGCGTGGCACGTGCTCGGCAGCACCCACCTCCTGCTCGGCTACGACGACGAGGCCGGGTTCGAGTTGCGCACGGCCCTGGACCTGGCCGTCGCCACCTCACATCAGCGGGGCCGCTGCGACGCCCTGATCTCGTTGGCCGCACTGCGTCTCCGGCGCTCCGAGCACGACGCGGCCCGCGCGTCCGCCGAGGAAGCGCTCGCGATCAGCCGTGGCACTGGGCATCGGCTCGTCGAAGGGGAGAGCCTCCGGGTGCTCGCCGAGGTGGATCTCGCGCAGCACCGGCTCGAGGACGCTCGCCGCCGTGCCGACGAAGCCGGTGCGTTGCACGCGAAGTCCGGCTACCGGCTTGGTGCGGAACGGGTCGCGGACGTCGTGCGCCGCATCGCCGACGCCGCGCGTTAGTGCGTCACTTGACCGCCTTCGACGGCTGTGCCTGGCGGCAGCTCGGTCGTCGACGGCATCGGCAGCACGAACTGCGGCCCCGGCTGCACCAGCAAACGCTGGACCGACGTCCTGGCCCGCAGGCTCCAAAGGGGAAGGCTCAGGCCTGCGAGACGTTCGTCAGCTCGACGTGGTCGCCCCGCAGCGGCATGCCGGCAGGCCAGGCCACGGTCACCGTGTACCCGCCACCGGCGACCGGCAGGTTCAGGTTGACCACGCTCGGCTGGAACGTGACCGGCGCCTGCGACGCCATCAGGATCCGCGACTCGGCTGGCTTGCCGGGCTGCACGTTCACCGGCACCGGCACGCTGTTGGGGTCGTCCAGCACGACCTGGATGGTGCTGCCGTCGGCCTCGCTGTGCCCGCTGCCCTTGGTGAACGTGACGGCGGTCGGCGCGCCCTGAAGGCTGCAGTTGGTGTGCGGCCCGGCAGCGGCGTAGTGGATGATGTAGGCCTGCTGACCTGCGGCGGAAGTCGGATCCTTCGTCACGGAGACGACGAGGTCCGAGGTGTCGCACGGCTTGTCGGACGGGTTGGCCGACGCGGTTCCGGCCAGCAGCGGGAGTGCTGCGGCGGCCAATAGCGCGGCGATGCTGACACCTGCGATTGCCTTGTTCATCGTGCACCTCTTTCGGTTTTACTTAGAAAGATGTCCACGACGCGATGAGGTTCCCCCAGGTGATATTCACCCTAATGGAGCAACTATCCGTTGCGTCAAACGTCGCAATCGGAGGTCGGGGCCCGCCTGTGACCCCACGGTAGAGTCCGGGCGGGGGAGGGGCGCCACACGTGACGAACCGGTTCAGCGCGCTGCTGCGCCAACTTCGCCTGCGCGCGAACATGACGCAGGAGCAGCTGGAGGAGCACTCCGGCGTCTCGGTCCGCACCATTCGCAGGTTCGAGACCGCCGCACACGCCAACCCCGGTGTGAGCACGGTCCGCCGCCTCGCCGACGCCCTTCGGCTTTCCCAGGAGGAACGGGACAGTCTCCTCGCGGCCTCGATCGGCTCTCCCGCGTCGGCCGCGCCGGTGCCTCGCCAGCTGCCCGCGTCTCCGGGAGAGTTCGTTGGCAGGCAAGAGGAACTCGCCGCACTCGACCGCGCGGTGGGCGCGGTGTCGGCGGCCAGCGGAGGCGGCGGCGTCGGCAAGACCTGGACGGTGCTGCACTGGGCTCACCGGAACCTGCACCGGTTCCCGGACGGCCAGCTGTTCGTCGACCTGCGCGGCTTCGACCCCGCCGGCAGGCCTGCGCGCCCGGCCGAGGTGGTCCGCGGGTTCCTCGACGCGCTGGGTGTCGAGCCGGCGGCCGTCCCCGCCGGCGAGGACGCGCAGACCGCGCTGTACCGGACTCTGCTGGCGGACAAGCGAATGCTCGTCGTCCTCGACAACGCCCGCGACTCCGCTCAGGTCGTGCCGCTGCTGCCGGGCAGCCGCGGGTGCACCGTCCTGGTCACGAGCCGCGACCGGCTCGCGGGCCTGGTCGCCGCGCACGGTGCCGTGCCGCTGCCCCTCGGTGTGCTGGACGACGGCGAGGCCTGGGACGTGCTGTCCCGCCGCCTCGGTGCCCGCCTGGACGCCGAGTCCACCGCGGACCTGCTGAGCTACTGCGCCGGACTGCCGCTCGCCCTGGCCGTGGTGGCCGCCCGCGCCGTGCTGCGTCCCGACGTCTCGCTGGCCACGCTGGCCGCGGAGCTGCGCGACGTCTCGACCCGCCTGAACGCCCTGGACACCGGTGATCCCGCGGCGAGCGTCCACACGGTCCTCTCGTGGACCTGCGGCGCACTGGACGACGAGCAGGCCGCCGCGCTCGCCCTGCTGGGACTCAACCCCGGCCCGGACATCAGCGTTCCCGCCGCCGCGGCCCTGGTCGGCGCACCCGGCGTGAGCACGGCGTTGCGCGCACTGGAACGCGTGTCGGTGATCGAGCAGCACGCTCCCGGCCGCTACCGCATGCACGACCTGGTCAAGCTCTTCGCCCTCGACCAGGCAGGCCACCTGCCGCCAGGAACCCAGGACGCGGCCCGGCGCCGCCTGGTCGAGTTCTACCTGCACACCGCGCACGCGGCCGACGTCGTCCTGGAACCGCACCGCCCGCCCATCGAGCTGCGAACCCCGCCGTGCACGCTGCCGGACCCCATGACGTGGTTCGCCGCCGAACACGCCAATCTCCTTGCCGCGCAACGACTTTCGGCAGCCCGGCACTGGCACGAAGCGACCTGGCAGCTCGCGTGGAGCATGAACACGTTCCACAGCAGGCGAGGACTGGCCCACGACCGCCTGACCACATGGCAGACGGCCCTGGAGGCCACCGCCACGCTGCCCGCGGCCCGGCTGCGCGTGCTGAGACTCCTCGGCTACGCCTGCGCGGGCCTGGGCCGCCACGAGGAAGCGACCACGCATCTGCACGAGGCGGTCAGTCTCGCCGAAAGCCGGAATGACCTGACCGAACAGGGCCGGGTGCACCAAACCCTCGCCCGCGCCTGGGAGCTGCGAGGCGACCAGCGACGCTCCTACGACCACGCGGTCGAGGCCCTGCGGGTCTTCCGCCTCCTCGACCGTCCTGTGTGGATCGCCGAAGCCCTCAACGCCGCCGGCTGGTCGGCGGCCGTCCTCGGTGACCACGGCACCGCCCGTGAGCACTGCGAGGCCGCACTGGCCCTGCACCGCGAGCACGACAACCCCGACGGCGAGGCCGACACCCTGGACAGCCTCGGCTACCTCTCCCACCGGACCGGCGACCACGACCAGGCCGTCGACCACTACCAGCGGGCCCTGACCCTGTTCCGCCACCTCGACTACACCTTCGAGGCCGCGGGGACCCTCGAACGGCTCGGCCACCCGCACCTCGCCCTCGGGCAGCACGACCAGGCGCGGGCGGTGTGGCAGGAGGCTCTGGTGATCTACCGGTCCCAGCAGCGCACGGCGGAGGCCCAGCGGGTTCAGGCGGCCCTGGACTCGGTCCCGTCCCGCTCCTGAGACACCTCGGTCGTCGCCGAACAGCATCGCCGCGACCCGGTGCGCCGGCTGCTCGGCGTCCTCGCTCGAGTCCGGGTTCCCGGTGTTCCACAACGTCGCGAACCCGTGCACGTCCGCTGTCACGTTCCGGCGCGCGCCCTCGTCCACAGGGCATGAAACTGCTACTCGACCGGATCAGCCTGGCGTTCATGGGAGTCACGGGGGCGTACGTCGGCCTTATCGCCTACTTCGCCTCGCAGTCCTTCTACGACAGCTTCCCGGGGTTCGGCCTGCGGTGGCTCCCGCAGCTCGGCCCGTTCAACGAGCACCTGATCAAGGACGTCGGCGCGTTCTACCTGGGGATCACCGTGCTGATCATCATCGCCCTGGCGAACGCCAGGAAGGCGATCGTGGTCCAGATGACCGGCGCCGCACTGCTCGTGTTCAACGTGCTGCACTTCTACTACCACATGACGATGCTGCACATGTACGAGCCGCGCGACCAGTGGCTGAACGCGATCTTCCTGGGCCTGACCGTGGTGCTGTCGATCATTCTGGTGATCCCGTCCAGGCGCGAGGACGCAACAGCGACTGCTCGCCCCGTTCGAGCGCCTCGACGTGCTCGGTGACGTTGAACGCGTCGCTCAACGTCTGGCCGGCGTCCAGCAGCTCGATCACGCGGTGCTCGGTGTTCTTGACGGCCAGCGCGGCGTCGAGGACTTCCCCGGCGCGCTGCGGGTCGAGGACGACAAGGCCTTCGTCGTCAGCGAGGACCAGGTCGCCCGGACTCACCACGACACCGCCGCACGTCACCGGCACCTGAAGCTCGCCGAGCTGTGACGCCGTGCCCGCGCGCGGCGTCACGAACCGGCTGTAGACGGGCAGCGAGCACGTCGACACGTACGCCATGTCGCGGTAGCCGCCGTCCACCACCACGCCGCCCAACCCGCGCACCAACGCCCCTCGCGCGAACATCTCGCCGCCGAGCGCGGTCTCCCGTCCACCGCCGTCGACGACGATCACCGCGCCG
>JAVXWK010001057.1:0-4585 GCA_032230575.1 Pseudonocardiales bacterium
TCGGGTCCTGGAAGTGCCGGACCAGCCGGTCGATGACGTTGCGCCGCGGGATGTGGTCGGCGTCGAAGATCACGATGATCTCGCCGCGGGCGATCGCAGCGGCCGCGTTTAGCGCGCCGGACTTGCCGCCGCCGGCACCGGGTGGACGGTGCAGCACGCGCATGTGCCGCTCACCGGACGTGAGCCGGTCCAGGAGCTCGCCGGTCCCGTCGTCCGAGCCGTCGTCGACGAGGACGACCTCGAGCCGGGACCGCGGGTAGTGCAGCGCGGCGAGCCCGCGCACCAGGGACCCCACCACGAGCGCCTCGTTGTGGCAGGCGACCAGGATGCTGACGTTCGGGCGGTACTCCAGGTCCACCTCGGGCACGCCGTACAGGTCGTTCGGTGCCCAGCGCACCGCCGCGCAGGCGAACGCGACATGGCGCAGGAAGAACGCCATGAACGTGAGGTTGACGAACACCGTGACGACGACCAGCGCGGTCCCGACGCCCACCCAGGCCACCAGGAAGGCGATCACCGCCAGCAGGTAAAGGAAGGTCCACGGGGCCGCGTCGTTGCGTGCGGGCGTCCGCGCGGACGTCCCGGCGGACTCGGTGTCCCCCTTCCCTGGGCTCCCCGTCACGGTGCCGCCCATCACTGCGGGACTGCCGAGAGAGCGGGCACCCCGGTGTCGTCGGTGTCGGCAAAGGGGAGCGCCCGGGTGGCCGGCGCGTGGATGTCCCAGACGAAGCGGGGACTCTCGAACGCCTCCGCGTAGCAGACCTTGGCCCGGCTTCCCCAGAAGCGGGCGCCGACCTCGATCTCCTCCAGGTCGACCATGGCGCACTGCATGACCTGCGACCAGTGGGCCCGCAACGCGGCGAGCTTGCCCGACAGGGTCACCTCGACATCGACGTAGACGGTGGGGTTGAACGACGTCGTCGACGGTGACTGGTAGAACAGCACCCGCTCGAGCCGGCGACCGGCGGACAGGGCAGCTGCCGAGGTCGCCACGTGGTCCTGGTGGCTGTCGCCGGGTGCGTGGGAGTAGATGACGTCTGCCTCGACCTGGCGCACGACGGCGTCGATGAGGGAGACCGCTTCGCGCCCGACCGGGATCGAACCGTCCTCGCAGTGGCCCCAGACCAGCCGGGCGCCGATGATCGCGGCCGCGTCCTCCTGCTCACGCACCCGCGACGTCAGCCCCTGCGGACCGTGCTCGCCGGGCGTCATCACCAGCATCGTGACCTCGTCGCCCGCCGCGACATGGCGGAGCAGCGTGGCGCCGCAGCCGAGCTCGATGTCGTCGGGGTGAGCACCGACAGCCAGAACCTTCATGCGAGCACCTCCCGGCCCCGGCGACGAGCGGCCACCACGGGCAGCCCGATGGCCAGCGCGAGCGCGATACCGAGGAGCAGCGCGCGCCAGCTGCCGATGACCGAGACCGGCTTGGTCGGGCAGGCCGGTGACGACGCGCTACTGGACACCTTGTTGTTGCCGAGCGTCCAGGTGCGGATGGTTCCACTGAACGTCGTGGTGAAGGCGTTGTTGTGCAAGCCCGGCGTGAAGATGTTGCCCTGCCCCTGGTCGTCGGGACCCGTGGCCATCTTGTTCTTGCCGCCGAAGTCGATCGTCAGGGTGTCGGTGCTCGGGTTGTCGTATCCCCACACGACCGTGCTGGTGCCGTCGCCGTTGTTCCAGATGCAGTTGACGAGCGGAGTGAGGTCCTTGCAGGAGGGGTCGGCCATCGGGGTGCAGTTGATCGTGGCGGCCTGGGCGGGGGCCGCGATGCCGAACGAGAGCGTCAGCAGCACCCCCACGAGGGCAGCGCGCAGCAGCGTCCGTGGCCCCCACGGCGCCCGCCTGCTGGTCGCTCGCATCTGCCCGTGCTCCTGTCGCGAAGGTCGCCCGGCACTGCCCGGGTGCATGCCTGGTGCGCCTTCTCGTGATCTCTCGGCAGTTCGGGCGCCTGGCTGCATCCACCGGCCGGGCCGTGTCGACGTCCGTCCGGACTAGGCCGAACGGGTGACGGACAGCAGAACGGACCGGCGCCCGTTGTGGGCGCCGGTCCGTTCTGGCCGTCTTGTTGCGGCGTTATAACGTGATTTGAGGGCAGTTCTGGCTCAGTCTGATCCCCCGCTACGGGTACTGCACCACCGAGACCGGCACGACGCCTGTCGCTGCCACGGCAGGCCCGCCGGTGTTGTTGATCACGTGCAGGTAGCCGCCGTTGCCGACGATCCACACCGTGTCGATGTGGGTGAACTGCACGCCTGGCCGCACCGGCGCCTGGTAGGCAGCAGTGGCGTAGGCAGTCGCGTCCGTCTGGTTCTGCACGACGTAGCTGCCCATGCCATATGCGTGGAACTTCGCGACGTTGTCAGCGACCTGGAACGCCGGATAGCCGACGAAGGGGCCTGGCTGGTCCCACGCGGCCTGTGACGGCGGGTCGTACGGCGTCTCGTGCTGGAAGAAGATGTTGACCCCGTTCTCGCCGTTCCAGATCACGTCTTCCTTCTGGAAGTGCTCGACGAACAGACCCGTAGCGGTGACGTTGTCACCATTGACGATGAGGCCGTGATCCGCGGTGTTGATGGTCCAGCCGACGGAACCGGACACACCGTGGTCGGCACGCCAGATCCACAGATGGTCGAGGAGCGTGTTGTCCTGGTTCACCTCGAGGCTCGTCGTCGCCTTGCCGACGTGGGGGCCGCCGATGCGGAAGAACACATCCATGAGCGCAGTCGGGTCGCCGGCCGTCTGGTGCGGGACGCCGTTGTTGCCGTTCTTCGAGCCGATCCGCATGAGGACGTCCGAGTTCACGGGACCCGCGTCCAGGGTTAGGCCGGCGATGACGATCCCCGCCACGTCCGCCGTCTCCAGCGCCGTGACGCCGTTCCTTGCCGTCAGCGTGGCGTAACCCATGCCGAGCACGACCGTGTCGGCACGCTGCACCTTGATGGTCTGCGCGGCGTCGTAGACACCCGGTGTCAGCAGCAGGTTCTGGCCCTTGGACAACGCGTTGTCGATGGCTTGCACGGAGTCCGACGGCTTCGCGATGAAGAAGCTCGACATCGGCAGGGAGGTGCCGGGCGTGTGGCCGTTGGCCCACGTCGTGCCCACCGAGTCGTGCTGCACCGACGGGACGAAGACCTTGTACTCGCCCGCGCCGTCGATGTAGAGGTACGGCTTCTCCTTGCTCACCGGCGTGGTGGCGAGCGTGGTGTAGTACGTGCCCCCACCGTAGGTGTTGCCCGGGGCGTTGATGTCACCGGAGAAGACCTGGTTCCACACGGAGTTGGACCAGCCGCCGCCGAGGTTGCTGTTGCGGGCGTAGAACTGCTGCTGCGAGCCATTCAGCGCGCCTGCCTCGAGGTACGAGTCCGCGACAAATCCGCCACTCGCGTAGTTCGGGTTCTCGCAGTACGGCATGAACGTCGTGTAGCCCTCGACGTGGACGCGACGCATCGGTGCGGCCTGCGACACGGCCCACATCTCGTTGCTCGTGTGGCACCCGTCGTTCGGGCTGGAGATGAAGTGGATCTTCAGGTTGGACACCGAACGCCAGAAGGTGGTGAGAGCGCCGCTGCCGTCGTTGTGCCCGGCTGCCGTGACCGTGCCATTGATGGTCACATCGTCCGGGCCCTGACCGAGACCCGCGACCTCTGTGTAGTAGCCCACCTTGACGTTGAGGGGCTGCGATGGCGTGCCGTAGACGCCTGGCTTGAAAAGGAGCGAGTAGCGCTGCGTGCCCATCTCGTTGAAGTCTTGCTGGGCGAAGATCGCGTCGGTCCTCGCCTGGATCTGGGCAACCGGCATGCTCGGGGCGAAAATGATGACGTTGGGACCGAGGTCAGGGTTGGTGGCACTGGGCACAGGGGGCGGCACCGCTGCGGCGACACCCTAACACGACATCCCGATCGCGAGCGCGCACGCGCCGACGATCAAGCGGCGGCCGATCCGTCGGCGCTTCCGGCTCTCAACTGAGGGCAAAGACATTGGCGGCGTCCTACCTTCTGTTCCGGCGTGAAACCAGGTATGTGCCGGAACGCTTCCGGCGAATGTGAGCATAAGCCGGAATCTGCGTGCTGCGTCATGCCGCGATGAGCCTAGTTTTCTGGCTCAGTCCTCGTCGCCGCTGTTGCCGTTCCCGTTGCCGGGGACGGGCATCGTCTTCTGCACCTGCATGAGGAACTCAGCGTTGCTCGACGTCTTCTTCATCTTGTCGAGCAACAGCTCGAGAGCCTGCTGCATGTCCAGCGCGTGCAGGACCCGGCGCAGCTTCCAGATGATCTGGAGCTCCTCGCGCGGCATCAGGATCTCTTCCTTCCTCGTGCCGGACGGGTCGACGTCGACGGCGGGGAAGATGCGCTTGTCCGCGAGCTTGCGGTCGAGCTTGAGCTCCATGTTGCCGGTGCCCTTGAACTCCTCGAAGATCACCTCGTCCATGCGCGAGCCGGTCTCGACGAGGGCCGTCGCCAGGATGGTCAGCGACCCGCCGTTCTCGATGTTGCGCGCGGCACCGAAGAAGCGCTTCGGCGGGTAGAGCGCGGTCGAGTCGACACCACCGGAGAGGATGCGCCCACTCGCGGGGGCCGCGAGGTTG
>JAVXWK010001059.1:0-6128 GCA_032230575.1 Pseudonocardiales bacterium
CGATCGCTTCTCTCGTGGCCGTCGACGGTCCAGCGCTTGAACCTCCTCGGCTGACCGGCCCGGTATCCGTCTGGCACAGCGAGGTCGGCGAGAAGATGGTCGGCTCCTCGACCTTCACGTTGTGGCACGAGGTCGACCACCTGGGACCTTCCGCGCTGGTGGGCGTGCTGGGCTCTCGCTCGCCTGCTGCCGGCTCCTTGCCGGCCGTGGCGTCGCGGTTGTCAGTGGCCGGCCCATCTCTGGGCCCCGTTTCGCCTGCTGTGACACCGGTTTTCGCGCGCTACTGGCTGCACGAGCCGGCACCTCTGGGCGGGTTGGCGGCGAACGTGCACCTGGAAGTGCTCAGCCCGACCCGGTTGCGGGTGGTCGCGGTGTCGGACGGCCCGGAGTTCGAGGGCGTCGTCCGGCTGGTGCTGCCCGACGGCTGGTCGGCGTCCTGGGACTCGCTGCCCGTGTCGCTGCCGGCCGGTGGGTACGTGGCGGCCGAGGTCCGGCTGGAGGCACCGCGCACGCCCGGCTGCTACCCGGTGCGGGCCGTGCTGGAGGGGCTGCCGTTCGAGGTCTACGACGTGGTGCTGCTGACCGTGCCGGAGTGGGACACCGAGGATCCCGTCGAGGTGCTGTGGGTGGCCTCGTCACCTTCGGTCGTGACGGTGGCGCCCGGTTCTTCGGCTCCGTTGCGGGTGGTGCTGGCTTCCGGCGCGCACGGCGACCTGCCGGTGCAGGCCCGGCTGTTGTCGCCCCGCGAGACGTGGGAGCTGGCCGGACCGTTCTGCGTCGGCGGTGTGTTGCCTGGTCAGGGCCGTTTGGCGCTCGACTTCACGGTCTCGGCACCTCCGTGGGCTTCCTCTGGCTCGTGGTCGGCGGTCGTCCGGGTGGCGGCTGGTGAGCTGGTCCGCACCACTCCGGTGATTCGGTTCGAAGTCGCTGGTTAGCATGGATCACCGTGACTGATCTGGTGCTGGCACTGGACTTCGGCGGCACCAAGATCGCTGCCGCCCTGGTCGATCCCTCAGGCTCTGTGGTGCGGTCGTCGAGGGTGCCCACTCCCGCCGTCGATCCGTGGGACGCCGTCGTGTCCGTGGTGTCCTCGGTGGTGCAGGATTCCGCGGTCTCCGGCGTCGGTATCGCCTCGGCCGGCCCGGTGGACGCCGTCTCGGGCACGGTGTCGCCGATCAACGTCCCCTCGTGGCAGGCCTTCCCGCTGCGCTCCTCGATCTCCTCGCTGTTCCCCGGCGTGCCGGTGGAGCTCGCCGGGGACGGTGTGTGCATGGCGCTGGGCGAGCACTGGCGCGGTGCCGGGCAGGGCAGCACGTTCATGGTCGGCCTGGTCGTGTCGACCGGCGTCGGCGGCGGCCTGGTGTTCGACGGACGCCCCTTCGGCGGGCGGACCGGCAACGCGGGCCACATCGGCCACGTCGTGGTCGAGCCTGACGGCGAGCCCTGCACCTGCGGCGGCCGCGGGTGCGTCGAGACCGTCGCCGGTGGCCCTCGGATGGTGGCCTGGGCTCGCCGTGCCGGTTGGCAGGCGCCGGACAACGCGGATGCCGCTCTGCTGGCCGCTGCGGCTCTGGCCGGCGAGGAGATTCCACTGGAAGCCTTCGAACGCGCTGGTCAGGCCGTCGGGATGGCCATCGCCGGTGCCGCCGCGGTGTGCGACCTGGACCTCGCGGTGATCGGCGGCGGGGTCGCGCAAGCCGGCGAGCTGCTGTTCGAGCCGGTCCGCCGCGCCTTGAAGACCCATGCCGGGTTGTCGTACCTGGGCGGCTTGGAGGTCCGGGCGGCCGAGCTGGGCGGAGAGGCCGGGCTGGTCGGAGCGGCGGCGCTGGTCCGTTAGACCGCTTGCCGGGTGTGGCGCAGCGGCGACTCCACCCGTCCCACGGCTACACCGGCCGATTCCAGGGACGCGCGGACCGTCCTGGCGATCTCCACGGCGTTCGGAGTGTCGCCGTGCACGCAGATCGAGTCCGCCTGGATGCGCACCGGTCGTCCGCTGACGCTCCGCACCCAGCCTTCCGTCGCGAGCTGGACACAGCGGGCCGCGATCTCCGCCGGGTCGCGCAGCACAGCGCCAGGTTCGCCTCGCGGCACCAACGTCCCGGCAGACGTGTAGGCACGATCGGCAAACGCCTCCTGCCAAACCCGCAACCCGGCAACCGAAGCCCGCTTCAACCACACCGCGCCGGGCGGCCCGAGCACCGCGAGCGTCGGATCGAACAGCCGGACCGCGTCCACCACCGCGTCAGCCTGAGCCTCGTGCCGGACCAGCGCGTTGTAGAACGCCCCGTGCGGCTTCACGTAAGACACCCGAGTCCCGGCAGCACGAGCAAACGCCGACAACGCCCCGAGTTGGGCCAGCACCTCGTTGGTCAGCGTGTCCGGAGCAACGTCGATGAACCGCCGCCCGAATCCGGCAAGGTCCCGATAGCCGACGTGAGCCCCCACCGCGACCCCGGCCGAAGCCGCCAAAGCGCACACCTCGCGCATCGTGTCGGCATCACCCGCGTGGTACCCGCACGCGACGTTTGCGCTGGTCACGATGGACAAGAGCGCACGGTCGTCGCCCAGCGTCCAGTGGCCGAAGCCCTCACCGAGATCCGCGTTCAGGTCCATGGCCACCCTCCGACACACGCAGCTTTTGTTGGATCGTAGGATTGTTGAACGATTTGACGATACTGCAATCGAACGATCCTGCAAATAGACTTGGCAGGTGACCGAGACGTGGGTGTCGACGCTGGCGCAGGGCAAGGCCGACCTGGAGCGCGCGAGCACCGCGCAGAAGGTCGCGGACATGCTGCGCGAGCGGGTGCTCGACGGCGAGCTCGCGCCCGGCCTGCGACTCAGCGAGGAAGCCATCGGCGGCGCGCTGGGAGTCAGCCGCAACACGCTGCGGGAAGCGTTCCGGCTGCTCACCCGCGACCGCCTGCTGGTGCACGAACACAGCCGCGGCGTTTTCGTCCGCAGGCCGACGGCCGACGACGTGCGCGACCTCTACGCCGCCCGCCGGGTGATCGAGTGCGGCTCGCTGAGGCTGTGGAACGACGTCACCGAGGCCCAGCGCGAGGCCGTGCGGACGCCGGTCCGCCAAGCCGTCGCCAGGGCGGAGAAGAACGACTGGACCAGGGCCGGCCAGGCGAACATCCAGTTCCACCGCGGCATCGTCGGGCTCGCGGGCAGCACCCGGCTCAGCGACGAGTCGGACCGGCTCTTCGCCGAGCTGATGCTCGCCTTCCGGGTGGCGCAGGAGATCAACGACTTCTACCAGACGTACGTGCCGTGGAATTCCAGGATTGTTGAACTGTTGAACAACGGCGACACCTCCCAGGCGGTCGAGCAGCTCACGGAGTACTTCGACGCCGCCGAAGAGGACCTGGTCGGCCGCCTCGAGGCCGAATAGTCCAAAGGGAACGTTAAGCAGAGTGCAACGATTCCGATCTCTGAGCTGACGACACGTCTCATCAGGCCTAACATCCGCGCAACACCGCGTACACGGAGGGCCACCATGCCGTCGGATCACAAGACCGGCTTGCGCTGGAGCAACTGGAACCTGCTGCTGATAGTCCCGCTGCTCATGCTCATCACGCCGTGGTTCAACCAGGACGAGCCCCGCCTCTTCGGGCTGCCGTTCTTCTACTGGTACCAGTTCGCGTTCGTGCCCCTCGGCGTCCTCTGCGTCGGCCTCGTCTACTTCAAGACCAAGGACGAGCCCGTCGTCACGGGCAAGCCGGACAAGCTGGGCGTCGAGGACCTGGACGAGGGAGCGAACTGATGCAGTGGACCGAGCTGATCGTTTTCAGCGTCCTCTTCCTGCTCGTCACGGTCATGGGCTTCGTGGCGGCCAAGTGGCAGAAGGGCGACACTCTCGAGCACCTCGACGAGTGGGGTCTCGGCGGCCGGAAGTTCGGCAGCTGGATCACGTGGTTCCTGGTCGGCGGCGACCTCTACACCGCGTACACCTTCGTGGCGGTGCCGGCACTCATGTTCGGCGCGGGAGCGACTGGCTTTTTCGCGCTGCCGTACACGGTGATCCTGTACCCGATCGTGTTCCTGCCGCTGGTGCGGATGTGGTCGGTCAGCCGCGTGCACGGGTACGTGACGCCGGCGGACTTCGTGAAGGGCCGTTACGGCTCGCACTGGCTGGCGTTGCTGATCGCCATCACCGGCATCGTCGCGACCATGCCGTACATCGCGCTGCAGCTGGTCGGTCTCGAGGCCGTGCTGCGCAGCATGGGGCTGAACGGCTCCGGCGTCCTCGGCCACCTGCCGCTGTTCATCGCGTTCGTGATCCTGGCGCTCTACACCTACCAGTCGGGTCTGCGGGCGCCGGCGCTGATCGCGTTCGTCAAGGACATCCTGATCTACATCGTCATCCTGGTGGCGATCGTCTACCTGCCGTCGAAGTTCGGCGGCTGGGGCGAGATCTTCAACGACGCGCAGGCCAAGTTCGACGCGACGCCGGTCAAGACCGACGGCGTCCTGCTCACCAGCACCAACCAGCTGCAGTACGCCACGCTGGCGCTGGGCAGCGCGCTCGCGCTGTTCATCTACCCGCACTCGCTGACCGGCATCCTGGCGAGCCGCGGCCGTAACGTCATCAAGCGCAACATGGTCGCGCTGCCGGCGTACTCGCTGGTGCTGGGCCTGCTGGCGCTGCTCGGCTACGTCGCGATCAGCGCGGGCACCAAGCCGATCGTCAACCAGGCGACCGGCCGTCCCGACACGAACACGATCGTGCCGGAGCTCTTCGGGCACAACTTCCCGAGCTGGTTCGCGGGCATCGCGTTCGCGGCCATCGGCATCGGCGCGCTGGTGCCGGCGGCGATCATGTCGATCGCGGCGGCGAACCTGTGGACGCGCAACATCTACAAGGAGTACATCAAGAAGCACGCCACCCCGGCGGAGGAGGCCAAGCAGGCCAAGCTCGCCAGCCTGGTCGTGAAGTTCGGCGCGGTGGCGTTCATCGTGTTCGTCGACCCGCAGTTCTCGATCGACCTGCAGCTCATCGGCGGCGTCATGATCCTGCAGACGCTGCCGGCGGTCGCGATCGCGCTGTACACGCGCTGGTTCCACGTCTACGGCCTGGTCGCCGGCTGGGTCTTCGGCATGGGTTACGGCATGTGGCTGCTTTACAACATCGCCAACCCGAACGTCGGCAAGCAGCACTTCGCCGGCTCCGCACTACCGTTGGGCAAGCTGTCGCTGTTCGGCTGGCACCCGTTCGGCAGCTCGGCCGTGCAGATCTACGTCGGCATCGTCGCGCTGGTGGTCAACCTGCTGGTCGCGGTGATCGTCACGCTGATCGCCAGGCGCGCCAAGGTCTTCAACGGCACGGACCAGACCGACCCGTCCGACTACCACGTCGACGAGGACAGCCCTCGGGTGAAGCCGGTCGCGGCCCACTGAGACGCAGCAGTTAACGGTATGGGCCACCCGTCGGTTTCGACGGGTGGCCCTCTTCCGTTGAGATGGATGCCGTGAAAATCATCGCCGGACTCGTGATCGCGGCAGGGCTCGCGGTCGTGCCGGGCGTCGCCCACGCCCAGGACGCCAGCTGCTACGACACCACCGCACCCCTGACCGTCGAGGAACAGCGGCTCGACGACACGCTCGTGGCCGGTGGTCCCGCCGTTGGTCCCGCACTCGTGAAGCTCGCCGGGTTCGACGGCCGCGTCACCGAGTTCACCTCGAAGCTCTGCCGGCAGGTCGTGCTGAAGCAGGCCCAGCAGTTCGCCGAACGCGAGGGCAACGCGCTGTGGAAGGCCGCCGTCGCCCGTGCCCAGAGCAGCAAACCCTTGGCACACGACGCTTACGACGACCGCCCGCTCTACTGGGCACGCCTGCAGCTCTCCACCGCGCTGCGCCAGTGGAAGCCGCGGTTCGGGATCTCGGTGCACGACCGCGCGCAGCTGATCCAGCAGTTCGACTGGGCCTCGCGCGGACTCAGCGACTCCGCGTTCCCGTCGAAGCCCGGCGTCCGCAAGATCGCGGTGACCGGCTTCGACCCGTTCCAGCTCACCGGGACGAACGTGCGGCGCGCCAACCCGGCCGGTGCCGCGGCGCTGCAGCTCGACGGCCGTGAGATCACGACGCCCACCGGCAAGGTGGTGCTGCAGGCCGCGGTGCTTCCG
>JAVXWK010001068.1:0-16656 GCA_032230575.1 Pseudonocardiales bacterium
AGCGGCATGCGGTCGAGAGTAACCTAACGAACGTTGTTAGGGAAGACAGCTACCCTGGGACGTCTGCCCGGTGCGGAAGAAGCGGACGGCCTTGTCCGCGCAGTCGATGATCCACAACGAGCCGTGCGTGCTGTCGTCCACGGTGAGCAGCGCGCCACCGATCTTGCGGCGCATCTGCTCCGCCCAGACGTGCGGCGTGACGGTCTCGTAGCGATGTCCGGCGAGCTGCAGCGAGCTGGACCCGTGCTTCAGGTGCCACGGCGTCGCGGGCAGCGGCCAGCCCGCGCACCAGTTGCCGTAACCCGCGCCGTTGGGGAAGAACGGGTACTTCTCCTGCCGGTACTGGACTTGCCGCCACGCCTCGTCGACGTCCGGCGCCTTGCCCTGGTCGTTGCACAGCACGGCGCGCTGCATCAGCAGGCCGCCGTACGACACGGGCGTCAGGCCGAAACCCTCGTTCTCCGGTTCGTCGCCGGTGAGCGGCGGGACACCACCGGTCTGGAGCGCCACGATCGACTCGGCCACCTGCTGCCAGACCGCGCGCTTGTAGGCGAGCATCGCGCGTACGGAACTGCCGGTGTACTTGTGCCCGTTGACGGTTACGGGTGCGCGGTCGAGTTGTGCGGCCAGATCGCTGATCGACTTCGTCACGGCCTGCCCGGTGGAACCGAGGTGGAACGTCGCGTCCCGCTCCGCCAGCCAACCGGCGAGGACCTCGTAGTTGGACTGCTTGGCGGCGGCCGAACCGAGGTTCATCGTCTCCAGCGTGAACTCGGCGGGCATCACGGAGTCGAGCAGCATGCGGTCGACCCGGCGGTCGTAGTGGCTGCGGTAGACGGCTCCTAGTGCGGTGCCCCAGGAGATGCCGTAGAAGCTGATCTTTCGTTCACCCAAGGCCGCGCGGATCAGGTCCATGTCGTCGGCGACGGCCTTGGTGGACAGATTGGTCAGCAGTTCGCGGTCGTAGCCGATGCACCGGGCGTTGGTGCGCGCGTTGCGCTCGTAGTCCTGCCGGAACTGTTCGGCTTTGCTCGCCAGCGGGTCGGGCTCGGGACCGTCCTCGGGCGTGGGATCGCACTCGACGCCGCCGCTGAACCCGACGGCCCGCGGGTCGAAGCCGATGAGGTCGTGGTCCACGTTCAGGTCGGCGAGCTTCGTGCGCAGCAGGTCGTACGGCATGCCGACGCCCTGGTTGCCGGGGCCGCCGGGGTTCAGCAGCAGGACACCGCGCCGCTTCTTCTGGTCGGTGGCCTTGATGCGGCTCATGGCCAGGTCGATGGTGCGGCCGCGCGGGCGGGCGTGGTCGACCGGCACGGTGACCGTCGCGCACTCGCTGCGGTCGTCGTCCGGGTACCACTTCTCATGGACCTGGCGGCACGGCTTCCAGTCCAATGTGGACGCACTGGCGGGTGGCGCGGTGACGAGAGGAACGACCAGCATCGCCACGACCGCGGCGCGAAGAGTGTTCGACACCTGGCCGAGCTTAGGAAGACGTCCGGTGCGCGCGGATCATGCGCGCGGATGATCCGGCCGTCCTACTGGAGGCTGATCAGGTCACCACGAATCGCGCGACCAGGTCTGTTCGGTCATGTCCTCGTCGGGTTCCGGTTCTTTCACCGGTTTTTTCACGGGCTCGGGACCGTCGGGAACGCCGGCCAGCTCGTCCTCGGTGAGCCGCGCCAGCTCCGCCTGGCCCTTCTCGGCCTGTGCCTGCTTCTCCTCGTCGGACGTGGTGGCGTACCAGGATGAGAGCGCTTCCGCACCGGCGCCGAGAGCCTCGTCGTAGGCGCGGCTGCTCATGATCTGAGCGGGCGTCATGCGTCCGGCGAGGAGCTCTCGCGCCATCTCGGCGAGCGCCGGGCTCTGCTCGTTCGCGACGAGCTTCTTGAGCAGCTGGCGCTGGTGCCGGTCCATGCCGGGGCGCAGTTCGGTTTCCGTCATGTCGTCACCTGTGCAGGGCCGGGTGCCCGTACGAGCCGGGCAGTGGATGGGCCTTGAAACCGCTGTCGCTCATCACCATCAGGATCTCGCCCTTGGCCGTGCGGACGATGTACGAGAGCGCCTGGAACAGCTCGCCGATCTTGCTCCACGCCTCGACGACCTTCATGCACTGCCAGGCCGCCACCGACCAGAGCACGGCGGGGCCGACCACGGACTCGGCCATGATCCCGCCCGCGATCGCCTCGGCGGCGATCCAGAAGACCTTGTCGAAGATGTCCTGCACGAGGTCACCGGCGACCTTGGCGAACTCCCGCACGCCGTCCGCGACCTTCTCGTACTCCTCCTTGAGCTTCACGAAGGCGTCCTTGTGCTGCTCGAGGGACGTCTGGAGCTTCTGGAAGTAGGCGTAGGACCCGTCGGCGGCCTTACCGCCCCAGGCGTTGAGCAGCAGGCGGTGGTTGTCCATGACGTTGCGACCGACGTCGCTGCAGAAGAAGCCGAGCGAGTTGAACGCACCGCAGCACTTCGAGAACGCCTCCCAGTCGCCGGCGATCCACTTGCTGATCTCGTCGGCGGGATTCACCCCGATGAGGACGTTCAGAATTTTCGCCGTCCAGTAGCCGGGGCTGACGGCGTTGTTGATCGCGTCGATCACGGCCATCGGGTCGAGGGGTTCCTCGCCGGCTCGCGGCGGGGTCAGCCTGCCCTCGGGGAACATGGTCTCGCGCAACACGAACGGCCCGGTGAAGTGCTGCACTGAAGGACTCGGCACGTCCGGAAGCTTGTTCTCGAACGCGCGCGCCTCGGCCTCGTCCGTGGTGCGGTAGTACTTCGCGGTTTTGGCCATCTCGAGCGAGTTCGTCTTGCAGACGGCCGTCAGCTGGGCCAGCACCTCGTTGATCCGCGACTGCAGCTGGTCGTGCGTGGTGAGCAGCTCGGCGATGACGCCGTCCTGCTGGTCGGTGATCTCCAGGTTCGCCTTGGCGTACCGCTCGGCGGCCTCCGAGTGCTCTTCCTGCTTGCCGAGAACCGCGGCGAAGTCCCCGATGACGGCCGGTGACGCGTGGAAGTCCACTGACCCCCCTCCTCATGCTCTGTCCACGGAGGATATTCGCAGGTTCTTGACGGTTTTCTTGAATGAGCTACCGCCGCGCCGGACTACTGGGGCGTGCTCGCCGCGATGTCCTGCACGACCTGACAGGCGCTGCCGACCGGGTCCGCCGCGTTCGCGTGCACGGCGAGCTTGCCCAGCAACGCCTTCAGGCTCGACTGGTCCTCAGCCGACAGCCCGGCCAGCACGTGCGCCTCGGCGTGCCGCAGCCGCAGGTCGAGATCAGCCAGCCTGGCGCGTCCGGTCTCGGTTGCCACGACGAGGCGGGTGCGGCGGTCGGTGGGCGCCGGTTGGCGGGTGACCAGCGAGGCGCGTTCCAGGTCGTCGAGCAGGTACGTCATGACCGTGCGGTCGATGCCGAACCGCTGGCAGAGCGCGGACTGGCTTTCCGGCTGGTCACGGGTGGCGGCGGTGAGGATCTGGTAGCCGCGGTGGCCACCGGGCAGGTCGCCCACCGCCACGTTCGTCGCCTTGACGTAGGCGCGGAAGACCACGCCGAGGGTGAAGCCGAAGTCTTCGTCGAGGGCGGTCACCCGGCCAATGATAGCCCGGGCAGAACGTCTGTATGACAGAACATCTGTGTGGCATACTTTCGGCATGCCAGATTACGGCCACTCGCTCGAGTTCGGTGTGTTCCTGCCGCCCGCCGCCGACCGGTTCGGCGACACGCTGCGGCACGCGCAGGCCGCCGACGTGCTCGGACTGGAGCTCGTGAGCATCCAGGACCACCCGTACAACGCCACGTTCCTCGACACGTGGACGTCGTTGTCGGTCATCGCCGCGGCCACGTCCAACGTCCGCGTCTTCCCCAACGTCGCCAACCTGCCGCTCAGGCCGCCCGCGATGCTCGCGCGCGCTGCCGCGAGTCTCGACGTCATCACCGGCGGCCGGGTCGAACTCGGGCTCGGTGCCGGGGCGTTCTGGGACGCCATCGCCGCCATGGACGGCCCGCGCCGCACCCCGGCCGAGTCGGTCGAGGCCCTCGAAGAGGCCATCACGGTGATCAGGACACTGTGGACTCCAGGCCGGGGAATTCGTCGCCAGGGCAAGCACTACTCGCTCAACGGCGCTCGACCAGGCCCGTTCCCGGCGCACGACATCGGCATCTGGCTCGGCGCCTACAAGCCGCGGATGCTCAAGCTCACCGGCCGGCTCGCCGACGGATGGCTGCCGTCCGCCTCCTACGCGACGCCGGACCAGCTGCCCGCGATGAACGCGATCATCGACGAGGCGGCTGAACAAGCCGGCCGTGAGCCCGAGGACATCCGCAGGCTCTACAACATCGGCGACGGCTTCACTGCGGAGCAGCTCGCCGAACTCGCACTCGACAACGGCGTCAGCGGGTTCATCCTCATGGTCGACGGCGACGACGAGCTGCGCCGGTTCGCCGAGGAGACCGCCCCGGCCGTCCGGGAGATCGTCGCAGGGGCACGAAACCCAAAAGTCCCTGACCGGCTCGGGGTGATCCCGACGCCGGACAACGGCATCCGAATCTCGGACGAGCGACTGTGGGACGAGTCGGAGCGCCCGACCGGTCCCGCACCCGCGGCCGACGCCGAGTACACCGCGAACGGCCGGGCGCTCGGCCGGCAGCTGATCGACGTGCACAACCACCTGCGGCAGGAGCTCGACAAGGTCCGGTCGCTGGTGAAGCAGGTCGTGGACGGCACGCTCGCGGTCGGCGCCGCGCGTTCGGAGATCAACACGATGACCATGCGCCAGAACAACTGGACCATGGGCGCGTACTGCGAGAGCTACTGCCGGCTGATCACGATCCACCACTCGCTGGAGGACCGGTCGCTGTACCCGCAGCTGCGGCGGGGTGACGAGCGGCTCGGGCCGGTGCTCGACCGGCTGACCGAGGAGCACCACGTCATCCACGACGTACTCGAACGCGTCGACGCGGCGCTCGTGGCAATGGTCGCCGAACCCAAGAAGGTCGTCGACCTGCAGGACGCCGTGGACGTGCTGACGGACACCCTGCTGTCACATCTGTCCTATGAGGAGCGCGAACTCGTCGAACCGATGGCGCGAATTCCGTACCACTACTGAGTGCACCTGGGCGTGTACAGCGGTAAAACGCGCCTCAACGCCCAGACACTGGATGCGTGGACACCAGGAAGCGAGTCGATCCGGTCCGGCGCGGTCGCACGATTCTGGGTGCGTCGCTGGTGGTCACAGCGGCTGCCGCGGGCACACGGGCCGCTCTCGGGTTCAGCCGCGAAGCAGAGACCGAGCAGGCGATCCGCGCGAAGGACGGCCTGGACATCACGGTCGCGCTGCACACCGGACTGACCTGGGGCTGGCTCGCGTTCGCGGTGCTGACCGGGGTTGCCGCGCTTCCGTTGCTGGTCAACGGAAGCGGGCGGGTGTTCGCGGCCGGGGTCTGCTACGCGCTGGGCATGCCGTTGCTGCTGCTCGCGATCGGTGTGCCCGCACAGGTGTCCGCGGTCAGCACGGCGACATGGGTGGCGTGCGGAAGCATCCTGCTGCTGGGGTGTTTCGTGATGCTGACCTCGGGACCTGTTCAGCAGCAAGAGCAACGGCACCACCGCCGCCGGTCCGCGCGATCTCGCTGATCCATCCATTCCGGACACCTGAGCCGCGCGGGCCTGGCAGGGTGGCCGCCATGATCGAGACAGCCCGGCTGGCCGGGTTCTTCGCCGCCCACGGAGTCTGGTGCGTCTCAGAAGGAGAGACGCTGATCCCGTTGCTCGGCTACCAGCACGCCGACGGCGAGTACGGCATGGACCGGTTGATGTTCGACGACTTCGCGGAAGGTGCTCGCGCGGGCCAGGACGCGTTGGCGGACGGCGATCCGAGCTGGGTCGGCGCGGTGCTGGTGGCCGACGGCTACATCCACCTGGAGCAGGGCAGGACCGACGCGTTGATCATCGAGGCCGTCGACTACGGCCCGTACCGGCAGAGCATGCAGGTCGCGGTGCCCTATCGACCCGCAGAACACGGGTTCGCGGTGCACAAGCCCAAGTTCATGGACATCGACTGCGACGACCCGAACCTCGGACCGCTCGGCGAGGCCTTCTTCGTCGGTGCCGCTTCCCACACGGAAGCCAACGCCGTGTGGGAAGCGCACCTGGACGAGTCGATCTAACGAGCCGCGACCACCGTGCAGGTGGCCGAAGCCTGCTTGTTCGGGTTGCTCTCCGACACGGCCGTCAGCGTCACCTTCGACGTCACCGGCCCGCCGTTGCGCTGAGCGTGCACCGGGACGTCGACACGGCCGCCGAACTTGGCCGTGGCCAAGGCGTTCGGCACCGAGACCGTCCAGCCGTTCGCCGCCGTCGCGGAAACCCGGTACACGTCACCGTCGATGTACTGGGTGACGGGCTCCGGGTGCTGCGAGGTCGGAGGGGCGGCACGGCCGGTGTTCACGACCGGGAAGCTGCACGTCGCCACGCCGTCCTGTGTCCTCGCCTGACCGGGCAGGACCTGCACGCCGCGCTGCTGCGGACCGGCGCCGTCGAGCGACCGGATCGCCACCGTGTACGACAGCACGCCGCGCGCATCCCGTTGCACGTCGAGGATGTAGAAGTGCAGGCGGTTCGCGGTGTCGACGAACTCGTACTCGCTGCCCGAGTTCGTGCCGGCGTGGAACAGCGCGTCCGACAGCTGCCGGTAGTCGCCGACCGTGATCGGGACCTTGGTGCCGTCGGGCAGGACGTAGTCGGTCATGCCGATGTCCTGCGGGTTGGAGTCGATCACCCACGTGAACGGCGCCGCGTCCTGGTTCTTCGTCTTGGCCAGCAGCACACCCGCGTCCGGCGTGAACGAGTCGGCGCCCATCCGGTCGACGACTTCGAGCGTGTAGTTGTTGTAGCCACCGCCGTCGCAGAACGGGTTGGTGTTGACGTTGCACGACGGCGTCTTGTCGCCGGTGCCCAGAGCCAGGTTGATGCCGGTCAGGCCGGTGCTACCGGGGTTGACCTCGCGAGCGGTGATCTTCGCGATCACCGTGCCCGAGCCTGAGAGCGCTTCCCTGGACAACCGCAGCACGTTGCGCTCGTCGACGATCCCGAGCTTGATCTTGTTGCGCAGGGTTTGCTGCGCACCGAGCGAGGCACCTCCGGTCGCCGGGATCGTCCACCGCGAGTGCGGGCCACCGGGGCCGTTGAACGAGCCGCGCGACAGCATGTCCCACGGGCCGCTGTAGTCACGACGTGGCGGACTGCCGAACGGGTTGTTGTAGTTGTCGCCGATGCCGAGGACGTGGCTCAGCTCGTGCGCGTAGACGCCCTGGCCGGAGCTCTCGGCCTGGGTGGTCGAGCCGCCGCTCGCGTTGGGCCAGATGCTCGAACCCGCGGCCCACGACGTCCAGTCGACGTACCGGGTCTTCGACCAGTTCGGCAGCGCGGGGTCCGGCGGGCCGAAGTCGTCGGTGACGTCCTCCTTGGTGCGGAACTTCATCATGCCGAACTCCTGCCAGGTTCCTGACTCGTCCTGGCCCGCGGAGAGGTAGTAGATGAAGTCGTAGCCGGCCGGAACCTGGCTGCCGACGTCGGCGACCCAGGCGGCACGGCCGTCGGTGCGGATGTTGCGGTTGCAGTTGTCGCCGGCCGGACAGCCGGTGCCGCCCTGGAACTCCATGGCGTACTCGTGGTCCTTGCCCGGCATCGTGTACGGGCCGAACGCCTTCAGGTCGACGCCGTAGCGCCCGCCGGAGGTCTCCATCCAGTACTCGTGCACGGTGTGGCCGCGGTTGAGGCCGATCGGCTTGTTGAGGAAGTCCTGGTAGAACTGGGCGACCTGCGCCCGCGGCACTCCGTTGGCCTCGGCGCTCGGATTGCCGAACACCGTGGAGTTCCTGGGCTGCGTGACGACGAACGGCTGATTCGGGTAGTCCAGGAGGACCACGGCACCCTTGAAGGTGCGCACCGAACCGTGGACCGACGGATCGGCCCAGTTCGTACCGGGAACCTTCTTGTAGTCCCGTTCCCACGTCATGTGGTCGGGGTTGACCCAGTTCTGCGGGTCGATCGGGCCGGGGAACCCGGCGAGGGAGGCCACACGAGCGTTGTCTCTGGTCTGTTGCCAGGGCTGCTGTTGAGGCCAGTGGTCGAACTGCCACGGATGCGTTGGCTGGTCAGGGGATGCGGCCGAGTTGCCGGCGGTGACCGTCGCGATCGAGAGGAGCGCGGCGATCAGCAGGGCAGGGCGCCGGTGTGAGCGATCCATGCTCTCACCGTGGTGCAGACCACCCCCGCCCAGCCACGGCCGATCGTCGGTTGACCGGCTACCAGGTCTCAGGTGGCAGGCAGGTTGAGGCGGACCGAGGCGCCCCGCCCGTTGGGCACGAACCGCGCGGAACCTCCATGCACCGCAACGATGTCCGCCACGATCGCCAGTCCCAGGCCCGAGCCGGGCATGCCACGGGCGGCGGGCGCGCGCCAGAACCGTTCGAACGCCGCTTTGCGGTGCTCGGCGGGCACTCCTGGCCCCTCGTCGGTCACGGTGAGCCAGCCTGGCCGGGAGCGGACCGTGATGGTGGAACCGGCCGGGCCGAACTTCACCGCGTTGTCCAGCAGGTTCAGCACACTGCGTTCGAGCGCGGCTGCGTCGCCGAGCACGGTCCAGCCCGAGCGGTCGACGTCGAAGACGTGGTCGTGGGCACGGGTGCGGGCGCGTGTGACGGCACGGTCGATCACCTCGGCGACGTCGACCGGATCGCGGGCCAGTTCACGGTCGTCGCGGGCGAGCACGACCAGTTCGGTGACGAGGTCGCTGAACTCCCGGCTCTGAGCTTGCAGCCGGTCGAGAACCTCACCGCGCTGCGGTAGATCCCGCCCGGTCCGCTCGCTGAGCACCAGCAGATCGATGTTGGTGCGCAGGCTGGTCAACGGCGTGCGGAGCTCGTGCGCGGCGTCGTTGACGAGATCTCGCTGACGGCGGCGCGACTCGGCCAGGGCGGCGGTCATCGACGTGAACGCGCGGCCCAGGCGGCCCACCTCGTCCTGACCGGAGACGGTGACCGGCGTGGTCAGGTCCTCGGTGCGGGCGATGTGCTCGGCGGTCTCCGTGAGGCGTTCCATCGGGGCGAGCGCGCGGCGGGTCAGCCAGAGACCGAGGCCGGCGACCAGCAGCACACCGAAGATCGACACGCTCACCAGCACTCCGGCGAGCGCGGTCAGCGTGTCGTCGATCTCGCCGAGGCTGCGGCTGAGGATCAGCACCTCGCCGTGGTCCAGCGGCACCAGCAGAACCCGCACCGACGTGCCGGAGGTGGTCAGGCCGTCGCGGAACGTCGTGGTGCTCACCTGCTGGTCGCCGGGGACGTTGACCACCGGGTCGACGCCCGGCGGCGCGCAGGTGCTGCCGTCCAGCCTGAGCAGCTGGATGCCCTGGAGGACCTGTTGCAACCCTTGACCGGGGACGCCCTCGTCGCACCGCAGCTTGAACTCCCGCCGCATCCCCGGCTCCCGCGGAGCCACGACGGGCGGCGGCAGGCTCGCCATCAGCGACTTGTCCAGCTGCGAGCTCAGGTTGTGCTCGGTGGCGATCCACGTGATGACGCTGATGCCCGCGATCGCGACCGCCACCACGCAGGCCGTGATCAACGCGAGTTTGCCGCGCAGCAACACCGGGCCCTTCACGGTGACGACTCGCGCAGGATGAACCCCAGGCCGCGCACGGTGTGCAGCAGGCGGGCACGGCCACCGGCCTCGGTCTTGCGGCGCAGGTAGCCGATGTACACGTCGAGGTTGTTGGTGCCCTGGTCGTGGCCCCACACGGCGTGCTTGAGGTGCTGCTTGGTCAGCAGCCGTTCCGGGTCGCCCAGGAACACGGCCAGCAGGTCGAACTCGGTCGGCGTCAGGTCGAGCCGCTCCTCGCCGCGGACGACCTCACGAGCCCGCAGATCCATTGTGAGATCAGCGAACCGCAACTCCTGCGGGGTGGTGCGGTGCCGGTTCTGCTTGAGGAGCGCGCGAACGCGGGCCAGCAGCTCCTCCAGCGCGAACGGTTTGACCAGGTAGTCGTCGGCACCGGCGTCCAGGCCGGTGACCTTGTCGCCCAGCGCGTCACGGGCCGTCAACATCAACACGGGCAGGCGTTCTCCGGACGCTCTGAGCCTGCGGCACGCCTCCGAGCCGTCGACGTTCGGCATCATCAGGTCGAGGATCGCCAGGTCGACGCCGGTGAGCCGGCACAGCGCCTCGGCGCCGTCCGCGGCGGTGGTGACCTCGTAACCCTCGAACTCCAGGCTGCGCCGCAGACTGTCCCGCACGTCCGGGTCGTCGTCCACCACGAGCACTCGCATGGGAAGGACGGTAAGGGCGAAGTCTGTGAGTCCGCTGTGTGGAGCGGCCACCTCTCACGAATCTCTCAGCAGAAGCCAAGGACGTTCTCACGACCACGTCAGCAGTCTCGGTGGGGCAGCAGGTCACAGCTGTGTCCACAGTGGAACGGAGAACCAATGGCGGTGAGCACCGCACAGGCCACGGGGACGGTCGACATCATGATCCCCGTCTACAACGAGGAGCGCGCCCTGCCCGGCTGCGTCGAGGTGCTGCACGCGTTCCTGGAGGAGCAGTTCCCGTTCGACTGGTCGATCGTGGTCGTGGACAACGCGAGCACCGACGGGACTCTTGCCGTGGCTGAGAAGCTGGCCTCGCGGTACGAGCGGGTGCGCGTGCACCACCTCGATCGCAAAGGCCGCGGCCTGGCGCTGCGGGAGTCGTGGGGCGCCAGCGAGGCGGCCGTGGTCGTGTACATGGACGTTGATCTCTCGACGGGACTCGACGGGCTGCTGCCGCTGGTCGCACCGCTGCTCAACGGGCACTCGGACCTCGCGATCGGATCTCGGTTGGCGCCCGGCTCGCGGACGGTTCGCGGACCTCGGCGCGAGCTGGTCTCGCGCGGCTACAACGCGTTGATCAGGCTGACACACGGCGCCCGGTTCAGCGATGCCCAGTGCGGTTTCAAAGCCGCACGGACCGACGTCATCCGGCCGTGGCTCGGCCAGGCGCGCGATGAGGCGTGGTTCTTCGACACCGAACTGCTGCTCCTGGCCGAGCACAACGGTTTGCGCGTGCACGAGGTGCCGGTCGACTGGGTCGAGGACGTGGACAGCCGGGTCGATGTCGTCGGCACCGCGATCGACGACATCAAGGGGCTGATTCGCGTGGCACGTGCGAAGGCCAACGGCACCGCGCTCGTTCGCGGACTGCCGCGGAGACCTCAGCCCCGGGCCATCCACCCGGACGCCGTGCTGAGCCGCAGCGAGGGCGGGCTTTCCTGGCAGATGCTGTCGTTCGCGGTCATCGGCGTGATCTCCACGCTCGCGAACCTGGCTCTGTACGGCGTCTTCCGGCTCTGGTGGCCGGTGCTCGCGGCGAACCTCGTCGCGCTGGTCATCACGACTCTCTTCAACACGGAGGCCAACCGCCGCTTCACCTTCACGGCTCGCAACACCACCCGCGGCAAGACGCATCTGCAGGGTTTCGTGGTGTTCGGCCTCTACTACGCGTTCACGTCGGCCGCGCTGCTCGTGTTGCACGCGGCTTCGACTGATCCCTCGCGCCTGTTGGAACTGGCGGTGCTGCTCGGCTCGTCGGCCGTCGGCACCGCGGGGCGCTTCTTCCTGTTGCGGAGCTGGGTGTTCCGCCGGGACAACCGAGAGGAAACGGCATGACCGCCACTGCCGAAGTGGCCACTCCGGTGGACGAACCGGTCTCCGCGCAGCAGCCTTCCCGTTGGCACGCATGGGCGCTGGCCGGGATCTGCGTGGCCGCCGGCGCGCTGTACGTGTGGGCGATCGGTGCCGGCCAGGTCGGCAACTCGTACTACTCGGCTGCCGCGAAGTCGATGTCCATGTCGTTCACCAACTTCCTGTTCGGCTCGTTCGACCCGGCCGGTGTGGTGACGGTCGACAAGCCGCCGATGGCGTTGTGGCCGCAGGCGATCGCCGTGTGGATCTTCGGGTTCCACGGGTGGGCGGTGTTGCTGCCGCAGGTGATCGAGGGCGTCGCCGCCGTGTTCCTGTTACACCGCACGGTTCGTCTTTGGGCGGACGAGAAGGTGGCACTGCTCGCCGCGTTGATCCTGGCTCTGACGCCGATCACGGTGGCGATCAACAGGGACAACAACCCGGACACCCTGCTGGTGCTGCTGCTCGTGGCCGCCGCCTACGCGTTCACCCGGTCGGTCAAGGCTTCGGAGAGTCGTCCGCGGACTCGCTGGCTGCTGTGGTGTGCGTTCTTCATCGGCTGCGGGTTCCTGACCAAGATGTTGCAGGCGTGGATCGTGGTGCCCGGCTTCGCGCTGGCCTACCTGGTGGGTTCCTCCGCACCGGTGAAGCGGCGGATCGCCGACCTGCTGGGCGCGGGCGCGGTGCTGGTGGCGTCGTCGTTCTGGTGGGTGGCGCTGCACTCCTTCTGGCCCGGCTCGAAGCCGTACATCGGTGGCAGCACGGACGGCGGCGCCTGGGACCTGATCATCGGTTACAACGGGCTGGGCCGGGTGTTCGGCGGCGATGGCAACCGGGGCGGAGGACCTTCCGGCGAGACCATCGGCCAGATGCCTGCCGGACAGATACCCAGCGGTCAGGTGCCCACCGGTCAGGGGCCGATGGAGTTCGGCGGGCCGGGCGGCGGCGCGATGTTCGGCGGGCAACCCGGAGCCACGCGCATGTTCGACGCCTCGGTAGGCGGGCAGATCTCCTGGCTGTTGCCGTTGTGCCTGCTGGTACTGGTCGCGGTGTCCGTCGCAGGTGTTCTGCGTTGGCGGCGTGGCGTTCCCGCGAATCCGGCCGAGCGCGCGGGCTGGTTCATGTGGGGTGGCTGGCTGCTGGTGACGGCTGTGGTGTTCAGCTTCGCGCAGGGCATCTTCCACCCGTACTACACGACGATGCTCGCTCCGGCGATCGCGGCGATCAGCGCGGCCGGGCTGATGATGTTCTGGCGTGCTCGCAGTTTCGTGCGGTTCCTGCTGCCGTTGGCGGTTGCCGTCACGGCGGGCTGGGCGTTCGTGGTGGTCTCGCGGGACACGTCGTTCCACGGGTGGACGCGCTGGGCCGTGCTCGGGGTCGCCGCGGTGGCGATCATCGTGCTGCTGGTGGGGTTGCGCCGGGCCGGGCTCGTGGCCGCGGTGGTCGCGGTGCTGCTGGTGCCCGCGGTGTGGTCGACGGCCACGGCCGCGACCGGTAGCGAGAACGGGGTCATGCCCGCCGCCGGGCCCGCGATGCGGGGTGGCGGTGGCTTCGAGAT
Source organism: Pseudonocardiales bacterium (assembly GCA_032230575.1). GTDB lineage: Bacteria > Actinomycetota > Actinomycetes > Mycobacteriales > Pseudonocardiaceae > Lentzea. The sequence goes on from JAVXWK010001068.1 coordinate 13,273, forward strand.
CTTCACGGGCGGCCAGCAGCAACAGCCACCTGGTGGGACGCAGCTGCCACAGAACGGTCGCGGAAACCGCGGCCAGATGATGGGCGGACCCGGTGGTGGCCGCGAGCTCACCGACGAGCAGAAGCGGATCCTGGCCTACGCCAAGGAACACGGCAACGGCGCCGAGATCACCCTCGCCATCGCGGGCTCGGCGCAGGCAGCCTCGCCGTACATCATGAACACCGACGAGGTGGTGATCGGCATGGGCGGCTTCTCCGGTTCGGACAACGCCCCGTCGGTCGACCAGCTGCAGCAGTGGGTGAACGAGGGCAAGCTGAAGTTCGTCCTCAGCGGCGGTGACCGCGGCGGCCCCGGTGGTGGCAGGGACAGCAACGGCCGTCAGGAGTGGATCCAGCAGCACTGTTCCACTGTGGACCCGAGCGCTTACGGCGGCGGATCCACGCAAACCCTGATGGAGTGCCACGCGTGAGGTGATGCGCCCCAGGCCTCAACAGCCTGGGGCGCATCACGTTCAGCACCGCTGGCTGCGGACGTGCGCGTCCTCGTGGGTCGAGATCTTCCTGGCGTACCCCGCGGAGAGGCTGAAGTCGCTCCACGACCAGAAGCCCGGCGGCAGCCACGCCGCGATCCGGCCGGAGGCGTTGCAGGGCACCCAGAAACCGTCCCAGTCCTGGTTGCGCGGCGTCTCCTGACCTGGGTTCAGCAGCCGCCACTCCGTGCCGGGCGCAGGGCCGTCGGTCGCCCAGTCCTTGATCGCGTAGATGTAGACACTGCTCTCGTTCATGACGGAGCCGCAGATGGCACCGACGCAGCCGCCCTGGATCTCCACTTCCCCGGCGGCCGACGCGTTGGCCATGCCCGCGGTCGACATGAGTGCCGCGGCTGTCAGTCCAAGTGCCGCAAGGATTCGCTTCATCGTTCCTCCCCTGTCAGGGCACGAGTGCCCATGCCTGCTGTGCACTGGCTTTGCAGAACGCCAGCCAGCGGCTCTGAGTGGTGATCACGCCGTCGGACCCGGCTCGCACGATGGCGGCCGACGAGTCGCGCTGGGTCTGCGGACCCCAGTCGCCGTCGATTCCCGTGGAATAGCCCCAGATGTACTGGCACGCGGCCTGGACGAAGTACGTCTGCGTCGCGGAACCGGTGTTGAAGCTGGAGTCGCCGCTGCCCGACACCGCGTTGTCGATGTGCACGTGGTTGTGGTGCTCGGCGTTGTCCAGGTACGAGATGACGTGCCGGAAGTGGTAGTGCAGCGACGCGACCGTGCCCCAGTAGCGGATGCGGGCCGTGCGCAGGGCGTCACCCGTGAGACTTCGCCACTGGTCGTAGCGGCCGTTGAAGGCGGTGAACGTCGCGCCCGTGTCGCGGTTCGTGATGAGCAGGCGGGCGAGGTCGAACGCGCGCCCCTCGCCGTGCATGCCGGGTTTGTCCACGTACACGCCGTAGGAGTAGATCTTGTGCGGCGCGGTCCAGTGGTACGGCGTCCAGTTGCGCCAGTGGACGTGCCACGTCTCCAGCCGCGAGTAGAAGCCGGGCTCGTAGCGGAACGACGTCTGAGCGCCGTTCACCTCGTAGAAGGTCGACTGCGAGTTGATCTCGCTCTGGGTGACCAGGGACGCAGCGGTTGCGCTGCCGGTGCCGAGCAGAACCGCCGCTGAGCCCGCCGCGGCCGCGGTGAGGATGCTCCGGCGGGACATCGATCCGTTCATGCCCAGCAGTCAACTGCCGGGCATGAGCCGGATCCCTAGTCCTGCGACCAGTCTTCCTCTTCCGGAAGTGCGGCCGCCTCCTCGTCGTGCTCCGCCTGCTCCATCAGCGCGCGGTGCACCTGTTCCTTGCTGGCTCCGAACATGAAGCACATGCCGTTGACGCTAGGTGCGTGATGTCGTGGCGGGCTTCTCGATTCCTGCCCGAATACCCGGTTCGGCTGGGTTTGCCGGCCAACGCACACCCAACCGGAAGCGAAATTTGCACGCGCACGGGTACCCGCACGCATCCTCATGCTGAGATCTGCGTCCTCAAGTGCGAGAGAGGGAGGGCACCATGACCGATCGCGGTGACCGCATTGTGAGCGTGCTCGAGGACGCCTTCAGCGGGCTGATGTCCGCCGACCCGGCCGCGTTCCGGCACAAGTTCCGCAAGATGGCGGCCGAACCGTTCGCGTTCTACAGAGGCAGCGCGTGTCTGTTCTACGCCGACATGGCCGAAATGCCCGACGAGTGGACGGACGAGCGCACCAGCCGCATCTGGATCCAGGGCGACCTGCACGCGCAGAACTTCGGCACCTACATGGACTCCGAGGGCACGCTCGTCTTCGACGTCAACGACTTCGACGAGGCATACCTCGGCTCCTACACGTGGGACCTCCGCCGCTTCGCCGCCTCGATGGCCCTGCTGGGCTGGCGCAAGGCCCTGCCGGACAGCGTGATCACCGACCTGGTCCGCGCCTACGTCTCCGCCTACGTGACGCAGGTCCGCACCTTCGCCTCCCGCCCCGACGACGAGCTGTTCAGCCTGCGCCTCGACAGCACCGAGGGCGTGCTGCACCGAGTGCTCCAGCGGGCCCGCCTCGCCACCCGCATCGACCTGCTGCGTGAGAAGACCACCATCCGCGACTACGAGCGCACCTTCCGTCGCGACCGAGAAGGCACGCACGAGCTGACCCCGGAAAAGCGAGCCGCCGTCGAGGTGGCGTTCCAGACCTATCTGGACACCATCCCCAAGGGCAAACGCGCTTCGAGCCGCACCTACGCCGTCAAGGACGTGGTGGGCCGCAGCGGTTTCGGCATCGGCTCCGCGGGCCTGCACGCGTACAACATCCTGGTCGAGGGCCGTTCCCAGGCGTTGGAGAACGACGTCGTGCTCTCCATGAAGCAGGCCAACATCGCCGCGCCCAGCCGAATCGTGCCGGATGCGCGCATCCGCGAGTACTTCACGGACCACGGCCACCGCACCGCTGTGTCCCAGCGGGCTTTGCAGGCCCACGCCGACCCGTGGCTCGGCCACACGGAGATCGACGGCACGGGTTACGTCGTCGCCGAGCTCTCACCGTACGAGGCCGACCTGGACTGGTCCGACCTCACCGAGCCGGCCGACATGCTGCCCGTTCTCGACTACCTGGGGCGCGCCACGGCCAAGATGCACTGCGTGTCGGACGAGGACTCCTCGCAGACTTTGGTCGCGTTCCAGTGCGAGGAGGCGATCGCGGCGGTGATCGGGTCTCGCGATGCCGAGTTCGCCGACTCGATCGTGGAGTTCGCGCTCGACTACGCGCGGCAGACGCGCGAGGACCACCGGCTGTTCGTGGACGCGTTCCGCGACGGCCGGATCAAGGGCGTCGGCTCGACCGCCTAGCCCGTCCGGCGGTACGTTTGCGGCCAATCG
>JAVXWK010001098.1:0-13645 GCA_032230575.1 Pseudonocardiales bacterium
CCGGCGTGCTCGTGCTCGGCATCGAGCGCGCGACGAAACTCCTCGGCCACCTCGCGCTCGACAGCAAGGCCTACCTGGCGACGATCGTGCTCGGTTCGTCCACCACCACGGACGACGCCGAGGGCGAAACGCTGTCCACTGTGGACGCGTCGGACGTCCGGGACGACGCCATCGCCGCCGAGATCGCCAAGCTGTCCGGCCCGATCCAGCAGGTGCCCTCGGCCGTGTCCGCGGTGAAGATCGACGGCAAGCGCGCCTACGCACGGGTTCGTGCGGGCGAACAGGTCGAGATCCCCGCACGGCCCGTCACGGTGCATCGGTTCGACGTGCTGTTCACGCGCCGTGAGGACAAGACGGTGCTTCTCGACGTGATGGTCGAGTGCTCCTCCGGCACCTACGTGCGCGCGTTGGCCCGCGACCTCGGTGCGGCGCTCGGCGTCGGCGGCCACCTGGGTGCGTTGCGGCGCACCAGGGTCGGCCCGTTCGACCTCCGCGTGGCCAGGACGCTGGAGCAGTTGGAGGAGACGCCCGCCCTGTCGCTGGACCTGGACTCCGCGGTGGCCACGGCGTTCCCGCGCCGCGAGATCGACCCGCAGGAGGCCTCGGCGCTCTCGCACGGGCAGCGGCTCACTGCGGGCGGTATCGAGGGCACCTACGGCGTGTTCGGGCCGGACGGGCACGTCATCGCGCTGGCCAGGGACGAGGGCACGGCGTGCAAGCCCGTGGTGGTGCTGAGCCCGGCTGGGTGAGGCCGCGGGTCCGACGTAGGCTGATCACCGTGCAACGCTGGCGCGGACTAGATCACCTTCCCGGCGGCTGGGGCCGCTGCGTCGTCACCATCGGTGTGTTCGACGGTGTCCACAAAGGCCACCAGGCGCTCATCGGCAGGGCCGTCGAGCTCGCGACCGAACGCGGCCTGCCGTCCGTGCTGATGACCTTCGACCCCCACCCGTCCGAGGTGGTCCGGCCGGGGAGTCATCCCGCGCAGCTCACCACGTTGCGGCGCAGGGCGGAGCTGGTCGAGGAGCTCGGGATCGACCACTTCGTCGTGGTGCCGTTCAGCCTCGAGACCAGCAGGATGCCCGCGGCCGAGTTCGTCCACGAGATCCTGGTCGAGAAGCTCCACGCGGCCGCTGTCGTGGTGGGTGAGAACTTCACCTTCGGGCACAAAGCCGCGGGTAACGTCGCACTGCTGCGCCAGCTCGGGCAGCGGTTCGGATTCGTGACCGAGGGGGCTGATCTGGTGTCCGCAGACGAGGTGACCTACTCGTCGACCTACGTCCGGGCGTGCATCGACGCCGGCGACGTGAAGGCCGCGGCGGAGGCGTTGGGCAAGCCGCACCGGCTCGAGGGGATCGTCGTCAAGGGCGACGGGCGCGGCAAGGACCTGGGCTTCCCGACGGCCAACCTCTCCACGCCGAAGTTCGCGGCTGTTCCGGCTGACGGAATTTATGCGTGCTGGTTCACCGACGCCAAGGGTAAGAAGCTCAAGGCGGCGGTCAGCGTCGGGACGAACCCGACGTTCTCCGGTCGTGAGCGGCGGGTCGAGGCGTTCGTGCTGGACGTGGACGAGGACTACTACGGCCAACGGGTCGCGGTGGACTTCGTCGACCGGCTGCGCGGAATGGTGAAGTTCGACTCCGTCGAGGCGCTTCTCGAGGAAATGCATCGAGATGTAGACCGAACGAGGGAACTGCTGGCCGAGTCGTGACCGTCAGATTGGGCGAAGCGGACGTGAGGGCGTCCGCAGGCTGGCAGGATGCGGGTCGGAGCTGGGCAACGGGAGAGGCCAAGGTGGAGGACCACAAGATCGTTCAGCGCAATCTCGCGCTACAGCGCGAGTGGTACGGGGAGCCTTTGGGTGACCGAGTGCGCCGGTTGGTCGTGGCCTTCAACGTGTCCCAGGCTCAGCTCGCGGACGTGCTGGGGATCAGCGCGCCGATGCTCAGCCAGGTGATGAGCGGCCGTCGCGCCAAGATCGGCAACCCGGCCGTGCTCGCGCGGATGATCATGCTGGAGCGCAAGATCCTCACGCCGGACGTCGCGACCGGTGCGCCGGAAGCACTGCAGCGCGCGCTCGACGACGTGCGCGAGTCCAAGCCGACCGTGTCCCGCGACTCGTTGCCGGTCAACGGCGAGGAGAGCGCCGCGTACCCGGTGCTGCGCCGCGTCGCCGACCGCACCGAGCTCCAGCAGGCCGCCGACCTGCTGCACGAGGACTTCCCGGCGATCGCCGAACTTTTCCGCCGCGCCATCCGGGCCGCCAGCAGGTGAAGTGGTTCACCGCGTTGTACCCGCCCCAGCACGTGATCGACGAGCTCGACGCCGTGCTGGACCGCGGCCTCGACCTGGAGTGGACGAAGCCGGAGAAGTGGCACATCACGTTGTGCTTCCACGGCGAAACCGCTGATGAGGAACGCTTCAAAGCGCTCGAAGGCCACGAGGTGCCCGAAATCCGGCTGAGGAACTTCGGCGACTTCCGCGGCAAGATCCTGTGGGCGGGAATTCACGGCGATTTAAATCAGTTGGCACTGGCGGCAGGCGCGAACGACAATTGGCGAGCGCACCTGACGGTGGCGTACGGGTACAAGGGACAACCGATGCCGGAGTTCCTGAGCAGCCCGTGGCAGCCGACCGAAGCAGTGCTCGTGAGCAGCGCCGATGGCGTCTACACACCCGTCGCAAGGGTGGGGTTGCGCACGTCAGCGCGCCGCTGAGCAGCGTGCCTGATAGCCTTCGCAGTTGGGTCTGGCTGCGGTCCGTGGCGGCCAGTACCGGCTACCCCCGGCCAGCAATTCGGCGGGCGTGGGGCCGCACGGACCTGAACAAGTAGGAGAAGTACCTAGTGGCACTGTCCACGGATCAGAAGAAGTCCATCCTCGGCGAGTACGGGCTGCACGACAGCGACACCGGCTCCACCGAGGCCCAGGTCGCCCTGCTGAGCAAGCGCATCGCTGACCTCACGGAGCACCTGAAGCAGCACAAGCACGACCACCACTCCCGTCGGGGTCTTCTGCTGATGGTCGGCCGTCGCCGCCGTCTGCTGAACTACCTGACCAAGGTGGACAACAACCGCTACCGCGCGCTGATCCAGCGCCTCGGTCTGCGCAGGTGATACTTGCCGAGGGGGAGTGACCGGCCGGGCACTCCCCCTCGGCGCACAGCCGGGTGTATACAGACCCCTGGCTGCAAAGAGGCACAAAACAGGACCCGCATCGCGCGAAGCAGTTATCGCCGGTCCTCGGTAGTGGCCCTCTGGTGGAAACGCCCCAGAGGACTTCGATCGAAGACCGGCCTCGTCTCCAAACGCGTGTTGCGGTGTCCAAAAGACGAGGAGCAACAAGTAAATGACGGACATCGAGGTCCACGAGGCGACTGCCGTTATCGACAACGGCAAGTTCGGCTCGCGCACGATCCGCTTCGAGACCGGGCGCCTCGCGCGTCAGGCCGCCGGAAGCGTGGTCGCGTACCTGGACGACGAAACGATGCTGCTGAGCGCCACGACGGCGTCGAAGCACCCCAAGGAGCACTTCGACTTCTTCCCCCTCACGGTGGACGTCGAGGAGCGCATGTACGCGGCGGGCCGCATCCCCGGCTCGTTCTTCCGGCGTGAGGGCCGTCCGAGCACGGACGCCATCCTGACCTGCCGCCTGATCGACCGTCCGCTGCGCCCGTCCTTCGTGGACGGCCTGCGCAACGAGATCCAGGTCGTCATCACGGTGATGAGCCTGAACCCGAAGGACCTGTACGACGTCGTGGCGATCAACGCCGCGTCCGCGTCGACGCAGCTCGCGGGCCTGCCGTTCTCCGGTCCGATCGGTGGCGTTCGCGTCGCTCTGATCGAGGGCCAGTGGGTGGCGTTCCCGACCTACGAGCAGCTCGAGAAGGCCGTGTTCGACATGGTCGTCGCGGGCCGCGTGGTCGACTCCGGTGACGTCGCGATCATGATGGTCGAGGCCGAGGCCACCGACAACGTGATCGACATGATCGCCGAGGGTGCCACCGCCCCGACCGAAGAGGTCGTGGCCGCGGGTCTCGAGGCCGCCAAGCCGTTCATCAAGGTCCTCTGCGAGGCTCAGGCGCAGCTCGCCCAGGTCGCCGCGAAGGCCACCGGCGAGTACCCGACGTACCCGGCCTACCAGGCCGACGCGTTCGAGGCCGTCGAGGCTTCCGCTTCCGGTGAGCTCGCGCAGGCTCTGACGATCGCCGGCAAGGCCGAGCGCGAGTCGAAGCTCGACGAGGTCAAGGCCGCCACGCTGGAGAAGCTGGCCGAGCAGTTCGAGGGTCGTGAGAAGGAGGTCGGCGCCGCGTTCCGCTCGCTGACCAAGAAGCTGGTCCGCCAGCGCATCCTGCGCGACAACGTCCGCATCGACGGCCGCGGCCTCACGGACATCCGTGACCTCGGTGCCGAGGTGGCCGTGATCCCGAGGACGCACGGTTCGGCGCTGTTCGAGCGCGGCGAGACCCAGATCCTGGGTGTCACCACGCTGAACATGCTGCGCATGGAGCAGCAGATCGACTCGCTGGCTCCCGAGACGCACAAGCGCTACCTGCACCACTACAACTTCCCGCCCTACTCGACCGGTGAGACCGGCCGCGTGGGTTCGCCGAAGCGCCGCGAGATCGGCCACGGCGCGCTGGCCGAGCGGGCGATCATGCCCGTGCTGCCGAAGCGCGAGGAGTTCCCGTACGCGATCCGCCAGGTCTCCGAGGCGCTGAGCTCCAACGGTTCGACGTCGATGGGCTCGGTCTGCGCGTCGACCATGTCGCTGCTCAACGCCGGTGTCCCGCTGAAGGCCCCGGTCTCCGGCATCGCCATGGGCCTCGTGTCCGACGAGGTCGACGGCGAGACCCGCTACGTGGCGCTGACCGACATCCTCGGTGCCGAGGACGCGTTCGGCGACATGGACTTCAAGGTCGCGGGCACCAAGGAGTTCGTGACGGCGCTGCAGCTCGACACGAAGCTCGACGGCATCCCGTCCGAGGTTCTCGCCCAGGCTCTCGGCCAGGCGCGCGACGCTCGTTACACGATCCTCGAGGTGATGGCCGAGGCCATCGCCGACCCGGACGAGATGAGCGCCTTCGCGCCGCGCGTGACGTCGGTCAAGATCCCGACCGACAAGATCGGCGAGGTCATCGGCCCGAAGGGCAAGATGATCAACTCGATCACCGAGCAGACCGGTGCCGACATCTCCATCGAGGACGACGGCACGATCTACGTCGGTGCGGCGGACGGCCCCTCGGCCGAGGCCGCGATCGGCATGATCAACGCGATCGCGAACCCGCAGCTGCCGAAGGTCGGCGAGCGCTTCCTGGGCACCGTGGTGAAGACGGCCGCGTTCGGCGCGTTCGTCTCGCTGCTGCCCGGCAAGGACGGCCTCGTCCACATCTCGAAGCTGGGCAACGGCAAGCGCATCGCGAAGGTGGAGGACGTCGTCAAGGTCGGCGACAAGCTCCGCGTCGAGATCGCCGACATCGACCAGCGCGGCAAGATCAGCCTCGTCGTCGTGAACGAGGACGCTGCCGAGGCGCCTGCTGACGCCCCGGAGGCCGTCGAGGCCACCGAGGCCACTGAGGCGGCTCCCGCGCAGTGAGTGCGACAGACAACAACGTGACGGCCGCGGGTGCATCCACCCGCGGCCGTCCGCGTACCGGACAGCTGGGGCACCTCCAGCGGCCGGGCAGCACGCGGGTGCTCGAGATGTCCGCCGGCTCGGAGGTGCGGCGCAGCATGCTGCCCTCCGGCCTGCGGGTCATCACCGAGCGCATCCCAGGCGTGCGGTCCGCCTCGGTCGGGCTGTGGGTGCAGGTCGGGTCCCGTGACGAACGGCCAGAGGTGGCGGGCGCCGCGCATTACCTGGAACACCTGCTGTTCAAGGGAACCGCGCGCCGGTCGGCCGCCGGCATCGCCGAGGAGATCGACGCGGTCGGCGGCGAGCTGAACGCGTTCACCGCCAAGGAGCACACCTGCTACTACGCGCACGTGCTGGACGAGGATCTGCCGCTCGCGGTGGATCTGGTGTCCGACGTGGTGTTCGAGGCGATCTGCGGTCCGCGTGACTTCGAGACCGAACGCGGTGTCGTGCTCGAGGAGATCGCGATGCGCGACGACGATCCAGAGGACCTGCTGCACGACGCGTTCATCGAGGCGATGTTCGGCGCACATGCCTTGGGGCGCCCGGTTCTCGGCACCGAGAAGTCCATTCAGGACATGCAGAGGGACAACCTCTACTCGTTCTACAAGAAGCGCTACACGTTGCCGCGCATGGTGTTCTCCGTCGCGGGCAACATCGAGCACGCGCACGTGATGCGGCTGGTGCGCAAGGCGATCGGTGACCGGCTGTCGCGGGAGGGCAGCGCGGTCGCACCACGAGCGGGCCGGGCGCGCATCGCCGACGCCCGCAAACTGGTGCTGCACACCGACGACACCGAGCAGGCGCACATGATGCTCGGCATGCGCGGCCTGGACCGCCACGACGAGCGCCGGTTCGCGTTGAACGTGCTGAACGCGGCCATCGGTGGCGGCATGAGCTCCCGGCTGTTCCAGGAAGTCCGTGAACGCCGTGGCCTCGCGTACCAGGTGTACTCGTCCGTCGGCCTGTACGCGGACACCGGCACGTTCGCCGTCTACGCGGGCTGCCAGCCGGACCGTCTGGGGGAGACCGCGGGCGTGATCCGCGAGGTGCTCGTGGACGTGGCTCGAGGCGGGCTCTCCGACGCGGAAGTGGCTCGTGGCAAGGGACAGCTGCGCGGTGCTCTCGTTCTGGGACTGGAGGACACCAGCTCCCGGATGTCGCGCATCGGCAAGTCCGAACTGAACTACGGCGACCACCTGAGCGTCGAGGCGACGCTGGCGCGGATCGACGCCGTTTCCGCCGAGGAAGTGGCGTTGCTCGCACGTGAGCTGCTGCGCAGGCCAGTCGCCGCGGCCGTGGTCGGACCTTACGATCATGCCGACGATCTGCCGGACCAGGTACACGAGGTGATTGCATGATTCGCGTCGGAGTTCTCGGCGCGCGGGGCCGCATGGGTTCCGAGGTGGTCCGCGCGGTCGAGGCCGCGAAGGACATGGAGGTCGTGGCGGCGATCGACGCCGACGACCCGTTGCAGGCTCTCGTGGATGCCGGCGCGCAGGTCGTCGTCGACTTCACGCACCCCGACGTGGTGATGGGGAACCTGGAGTTCTGCATCGCCAACGGAATCCATTGCGTCGTCGGCACTTCCGGGTTCGACAACGAGAAGCTCGCGGCGGTCGAGGCGCTGTTGGCGTCGCAGCCTTCCGTCGGTGTGCTCGTGGCGCCGAACTTCGGCATCGGTGCCGTGCTGCTGATGCGCTTCTCGGAGATCGCCGCTCGCTACTACGAGTCGGCCGAGATCATCGAGCTGCACCACCCGCGCAAGGCCGACGCGCCTTCGGGCACGGCGGCGCACACGGCTCGGCTGATCGCGGCGGCGCGCGAGGGCATGGACCCGATGCCCGACGCGACCACGCAGGAGGAGCCGGGCGCGCGCGGTGCCGTCGTCGACGGTGTGCGCGTCCACTCGCTGCGGATCTCCGGGATGATCGCGCACCAGGAGGTCGTGTTCGGTGGCGAGAGCGAGACGCTGACGATTCGTCAGGACTCGTTGCACCGCACCTCTTTCATGCCCGGTGTCGTGCTGGGAGTGCGGGAGATCGTCGGTCGTCCCGGGCTCGCCGTCGGTCTCGACAAGTACCTCGACCTGTGAAGGTCAGGATCACCGTCGGGGTGCTGATCGCAGCCCTCGCTGTTTACTTCGTCCTGCTCACCGGTCGTGCAGTAGCTCTGCTGCAGACCGGTGAGCTGGTCGGGATCCTGCTCGGCGTCGGCGTGCTGATCCTGCCGCTGCTGGGCGTGTGGCTCGTGTACTCCAACCTCCGTTTTGGTTGGGAGACCGAGAGGATGGCTCGCGAGCTCGACGCGGACGGCCTCCTGCCGGACGTCTCGCACCTGCCTCGCCGGCCGTCCGGTCGTGTTGATCGGGACGCGGCCGACGAGTGGTTCGAGGAGTCGCGGGCCGAGGTCGAGGCCTCACCCGAGGACTGGCGTGTCTGGTTCCGGCTCGCGTTCGCCTACGACATCGCGGGGGACCGCGGCCGGGCGCGCGAGACGATGCGCAGGGCCATCGAACTCCACTCCTAGATCAGGATCTGGCCCTCACCGCCGTCGGCGAACAGCTCGCTGCCCGTGACGAAGCTCGACTGGCTCGTCGCGAGGAACAGGGCTGCCGCGGCGATCTCCTCTGGCTGTCCCATGCGGTCGAACGCCACGCGGCTCGCTTCCTGCTTCAGCACCGCCTCGACCTCCTCGGGGGTGTTCGCGAGCCCCTTGATGCCGGGGGTCTCGGTGGGGCCGGGCACCAGGGTGTTGACGCGGATGCCACGCGGCGCCAGTTCGAGCGCCCAGACCCTGCTGTACTGGCGGATGGCGGCCTTGGTCGCGGAGTAGGTGCCGAACGCCGCGGTCGCCCGGGACGCCGAGGTCGAGCCGAGCGTGATGATCGACGCGTCGGCGTTGAGCAGTGGCAGGGCCTTCTGCACGGTGAAAGCCGTGCCGCGCACGTTGATCCGGAAGTCCGATTCGAACGCCTCCGGGGTCAGCGTCTCGATGCTCTCCATGCCCGCGGATCCGCCCGCGTTCGCCACGACCACGTCGAGCCCCTTGCCGTGCTCGGCGATGCGGGTGAACAGGCGGTCCAGGTCGTCCAGGTCGGACACGTCACCGCGGACGCCGACGGCATTCGGCCCGAGCCGTGCGACGGCTGCGTCCAGTTCCGGCCGGCGCCTGCCGGTGATGAACACGTCGGCTCCTTCCGCGGCGAACCTCTCGGCGATGGCGAGACCGATTCCCGACGTGCCGCCCGTGACCAGCGCGGTCTTCGACTCGAGTGCACTCATCTGGCTGTCTCCTGACCTAGTTTTTGACTGATCGGTACACAATCAACCAGTTATGGACCGGTCAGTCAATAATTGGTAGTGTCGGAGGCGTGGCACGACCGCGGAAGTTCGAGGAGCAGCAAGTCCTGCGCGATGTGCGCGACCAGTTCTGGGCTGCCGGCTACGAGGCCACCTCGCTGGAGGACCTCACTCGGGCGTCAGGGCTCGGCAAGGGCAGCCTGTACGGCGCGTTCGGCGACAAGCACAAGCTCTTCCTGCGGACTCTCGACGATTACGTGACCGACTCGTGCGCAGGGCTGCGGCAGAACCTGGAGGAGTCCGCGCCCGCCGTGGACGGGCTGCGCGCGTTCGTCCTCGCTGGGGCGTCGTCACTGCGGCAGGGCTGCTACCTGGCCAACAGCACCACTGAGCTGGCCGCCACCGATCCCGAGGTCGCCGAACGGGCCCGGAAGGCGTACGAGGACATCGTGGAGCTGATCGCGGCCACGGTGAAACGGGCCCAGCGGGAGGGCGATCTCCCTGCCGGGATCGAGCCGACGGCGTTCGCGCGCACGTTGCAGACCGCTCAGCAGGGCTTGGTCTACATGGGGCGCAGTGGCTTGCCCGAGGAGCAGCTCGCCGGGGTCGCGCAAGATCTGGCGGACAGGTTGCTGCCGCAGTTCAGCCGTTCATGACGGCCGCGATCAGTTCGGCCGCGAGATCTCCCTTCTGCACCACCAGCACCTCTTCCAGCCCCAGCCACTCGGCCATGTGCTTCAGCTCGCCCGCGAGCTCCGCCGCCACCCGAGGCCGATCGACGCCCTCCTCCGCCCACGCGGACTGCACGCGCAGCACCCCGGCCGCCCGGTCGGCCTTGATGTCCACGCGGCCGACCAGTTCGCCGTCCAGCAGGAACGGGAACACGTAGTAGCCGTGCACCCGCCGCGGCTCCGGCACGTAGATCTCGATGCGGTACCGGAAGCCGAAGATCCGCTCGGTCCGCGCCCGCTCCCAGATCAACGGGTCGAACGGGCAGAGCAACGCCCGGCCGGCCACCCGGCGCGGTGCCTTGGCCTCGACGTGCCGGTAGGCGACGCCGCGCCAGCCGTCGACCGCCACCGGCTCCAGCACGCCGTCCTCCACCATGGACGCCACGGCGGCCTGCGAGCGCCGCGGGTCGAGGCGGTAGTAGTCGCGCAGATCCGGTTCGGTGGCCACGCCCAGAGCGACCGCCGAACGCGTGATCAGCTCGCGGGCGCCCGATTCCGGCGTCCACTTCTGGGCCAGCACGTCGGACGGGATGACGCGCTCGGTCAGGTCGTAGAGGCGTTCGAACGAGCGACGGGTGCCCGTGGTCAGGACACCTACACCGAACAGGACCTCGCACACGCGCTTGACCTCGGACCAGTCCCACCACGGGCCCTTGGAGCGGCCCGAGTCGCCGACCAGGGCCTTCTCCAGGGCGCCGGCGCCGATCGGGCCCAGGTCCTTGATCGCGGCCAGGACCTCGTCGACCAGCTGCGGCGAGCGTTCGAGAATCGTCTGGTAGTTCTGCCACCAGCCGCGCTTCTTCGCGCCGGAGTGGAACAGCGGCCAGTCGCCCACCGGGACCAGCGAGGCCTCGTGCGCCCAGGTCTCGACGAGCATGCGGGGCTTGCGCGACGAGTGCGTCCACGCGGCGTCGTCCAGCAGGGTGGACTCGTAGGCACCCAGGCGCGAGAACAGCGGCATGTAGTGGGCGCGCACGGCGACGTTCACCGAGTCGATCTGCAGCAGCTGCACGCGCGACAGCACCCGCTGCAGGTGCCTGCGCGTGGCCGCCGCGGGGCGAAGGTCGGTGAAGCCCTGTGCGCCCAGGGCGATTCGGCGGGCCACGTCCGCACTCATCCTCTGCACGAACCCGATGTTGCCACGCACCCCTGACAATTCTCGGACACCCCATCGATAAGGTGCGGTTATGGCCGACGCAGGCGTGCACCTCGCCACCGCTGCTGACCTCGCGGAGATCATCCGCATCCACCGGGAGACGTGGCGGCTCGCCTACGCCCAGCTCCTGCCGCAGGAAGTGCTGGACACGCTGGACACCGAAGAGGCGTGGGCAGGAGCTGTCCAGCAGGGAGCGGTCCTCAAAGCCGTCGAAGGAGAGTGGATCGTCGGTTTCGCCGTGGCGAGCAAAGCTCCCGACGACGAAGTGGCCAAAGCAGACGGTTCGCTGCCAGAAGACGCGGCCACCACGGCACTGCTGAGCGTCCTCGTCGAGCCGCGGTGGGGGAGGAGGGGCCACGGCACGCGGCTCGTGGCGGAAGCGTCCGAACGGCTCGCGAAAGCCGGGGCGACGCGCGGAATCGCGTGGGTGCCGGAAGCAGACAAGGCGTCGCGGAACTTCTACGAACGGCTCGGCTGGTCGGGTGACGGCACGGTACGCACATTGGACGCAGGCGGGCGTCCGTTGCGCGAAGTCCGGATGTCCGGCCCGCTGGCGGTCCGACTCGACCCCTGAGACCTGTGTAGCCTCGGCCGGGTGTTCGGCTTGGTTGGCCTCACCTTCGGGGTCGCGCTCGGCTCGGCACTCATCCCCTTCATCAGCGTTGAAGCCTGGGTGGTGGGTGTCGGCGCGCGGTGGCCCGGTGTCTCGTGCTGGCTCGTCGGCCTCGTGGTGGCTGTGGCCCAGGTGCTCGGCAAGCTGCTGTACTTCTACGCGGCACGAGGCGACATCAAGCTGCCCAACTGGTTGCACCGCAAGGAAAAGGTGCGCACCAAGCCGTCGAAACTGGCGCGTTGGCTCGGGCCCGGCACGCGCATGCACCGCTGGGGCGACTGGATCCACGTGAAGTGCAAGGCGCACCCGAACTGGATGGCCGGCACGCACGGGGTGAGCGCCCTGGTCGGGGTACCGCCGTTCATGGCGACGAGCGTGTTGGCCGGGCTCGCGGGCATGTCCACGCTGATGTTCGTGGCGACCGGTCTGGTGGGCCGCTTCGCGAGGTTCAGCTTCCTCGCGGCCTCACCGGCCATGGTCATGGCCTGGTTCTAGCTGAAGAAGATCGACGCCGTCACGGAGAAGGCGATCAGGAGCGCGGCGACGGTGACCCGGGCTGAATCAAGCACGTGTTCGAAGTTATCGAGCCATCGCCGATGAAAGCCAGGCGCAAACGGGTGAGAACCGAATGATCTGGCTCTCACCCGCCCGTTTCACGCCCGATTATTCAAGAGTGAGAACACCATCGGGCAAACCGGGGATGTCGAACGAGTGCCACATCGGGCGCCAGTCGGGCAGTTCCAGCATCCGCTTCAGGTCCGCGAACCCGCTGAGCCAGCCCATCCACGACCCGTAAGACGGGTTGGTGGTGTCGAACCCGCTCTGCACGAACGTCAGCCGCGTCTTGCCCTCCGAGCCCTTCAACTCCCAGGACGCCACCATCCCGTGCGGGAACTCCAGCTCGAAGTGCTCGGAGTCGAGCGCGACGATCTTCGCCGGGGACTCGTCGGTCTCGAGGCTTCCCATCGTCCAGCGGCCGCCGACGTACGGCTCGATCTCCATCCGGGTCCCGAACCACCGCGCGAACGCGTCGGGATCCGTGAGCGCGTCGATGATGTCCGCCGGCGCCGCCGCGATGTCGGTCTCGAACCGCTGCTCGGGCGTCGTGAAGTCGCAGAACCCGAACACCGGCCTGCCTTCGACGTGCTCGACCAGGTTCGCCAGCGCCAGTGCCCAGAACGTCTGCACGATCTCCTTGCGCTCGTCACCCATGGCCTCGCCCCACGACGGGTACGGGGACTGTGTCATCGCGATCAGCGTCTCGCCGTCGCGTTGCTCGATCCCCAACGAGACCGTGTACTCCTCGTCGAACAGGAACCACGAGAAGCTCACTGACGTGTCGTCGGCGCTCAAAAGCTTCTGCCGGCCGCGCTCGCCATCCGGCGTGTAGCGACCCCAGAACTCGAACGTCCCCTGGTCGAGGTCGACGGCGGCGTGCTCGGCCAGCCACGTCCGCAGGCCGGCAGCGGACGTCAGGGCGTCGTGGATCCGAGCCGTTGGCGCGGAGGTGCGGACGCGGACCGTTCCTGTACTCATCGGTTGTCTCCCTTGGGATAGCAGGCGAGCGCGATGCGGAACGCATCCCCTTCCGCGCCGCCGTATCTGGTGAAGAGGTCCTGCAACGTCGTCTGCAGCTCCGCGAGGAACTGCGGCCGGTCCTCTGGCCGGACCCGGATCTCGCCGGACACGCCCACCGAGGGCAGTTCGGAGTCGCGGTCCAGCGCCGCCACGTCGACCTGGATCTGCTCGGCGAGGTCGACGAGGTGCCCCAGCGCCAGCTCGTCGCGCGAGCCGATCCGGCCGACCAGCCGCGGCGACAGCCAGTACGAGCGCGCCACGGCCTGGTAGAGGCCTTCCTGGACGCCACGCACCTTGCGTTCGGCGACCTGGCTGGCCAGACCGGCCTTGACCAGCTGCTTCACGTGGTAGTGCACGCGTTGCGGCGTCTGGTCGAGCACCTCGGCGACCTCGGTGCACGAGCGCGGCGCGGCGAGCTGCCGCAGCACCTCCACGCGCTGCGGCTTGAGCAGGGTCTCGGCCTGCTCCATCCGGTCCAGATAGATCACGTCTCTCATCGCAAAAACAACTTTGAACGTTCAAAACTATTTTGTCAATCGGCCGGACAACTATGGACTGACAGATATTGAAATCTGTCAGTCCATCGGGCAGAGTGGAACTCACCGAAGAGACGAAGGAGTTCGGCAATGCAG
>JAVXWK010001123.1:0-3918 GCA_032230575.1 Pseudonocardiales bacterium
TAGTTAAGCCCTTCTGCGCCGATGGTACTGCACTGGTTACGGTGTGGGAGAGTAGGTCGCCGCCGAACTTAATTTAGCCCTGCGGGTTGAGCGCTTCATGCGCTCCCCGCAGGGCTTTTTCACGTTCAGCGCACGACGCGGTAGCGCATGTGCGTGGCGTCGCGTCCTTCGAGCCGGCGGACGAGCTCCAGCTCGACGTGGCCCAGTCCGATCGGTTCGAACAGCCGCCGCCCGTCACCCAGCAGCACCGGGACGACGTGCAGTTCGAGCTCGTCGAGCTGACCGGCGGCCAGCAACGCCCGCGCGGCGCCCGCGCCGTGGACCATCACGACTCGATCTCCCGACGCTTCTCTGGCCTCGTCGGCACACGCGTTGACGTCGCTGTAGAACCTCGTGCCGGCCGGTGGCTCCTCGGCACGGGCGGGCTGGTGGGTGAGCACGTGGATCGGAACACCGTCGTGATGGTCACCGTTCCACCCGCCGGCCAGCTCGAACGTGCGGCGTCCGGAGATCAGGGCACCGGTCGCCAGCGCCTCGCGGAACACCTGCCCGTTGATCCCCTCGGACATCCGGTCGTCGAGCCAGTTGAACAGCCGCCCGCCGTCGCGGCCGAGCTCCTGGCCCGGCTTGTCGTCCGGCCCCGCGATGTACCCGTCGAGCGACATGGACATGTAGAGACGGATCGGCGTCCTGCTCATTGTCACTCCTGCCTGCCTGCCTGCGGTCGGCGGCCATGATGCTCCTGTTCGCCGCGCGGAGGTGCCGAATCGGAGGACCGACTAACGTTCGGGCATGCACAACGAGCACCGGGCCGCCCGTCGGTCAGCCGGGGTGGGCAGGACGGCCGACCTCGCCACGAACCCGTTCCGCGTCGACCGCGACCGGGTGGCCAGCTCGCCGTTCTTCGCGAGGCTCGGCGGCGTCACGCAGGTCGTCAGCTCCACGGGATCCGGTCTGCTCGTGCACAACCGCCTCACCCACAGCCTGAAGGTCGCCCAGGCCGCGCGCGCCATCGCGGAACGGCTGACGACCAGGCCCGAGCTGACCGCGGTGCTGGAGAAGCTCGGGGGGTGCGACCCCGATGTGGTGGAGGCGGCGGCACTCGCGCACGACCTCGGCCACCCGCCGTTCGGACACCTCGGCGAACAGGTGCTGGATCGGCTGGCGCGGCACCGGTTCGGGTTGCCGGACGGGTTCGAGGGCAACGCGCAGTCGTTCCGGATCGTGACGACCACGGATGTGCGGGGGCCCAAGGCGCTCGGGCTCGACCTGACCGTGGCGGTGCGGGCGGCGATGTTGAAGTACCCGTGGACCCGGCACCAGCCGCTCGGCATGGAAGTCGCGCCGCGTGGTGCGTCGGAGCCGGAGGAGATGCCGGGGACCGGTAGCTCCAAGTTCTCGGCGTACGTCACGGAGATCAACGATCTGCGGCAGGCGCGCGAGCCTTTCGACGGGCGGATCGAGGCGTGGCAGCAGACCGTTGAGGCGAGTGTCATGGACACCGCGGACGACATCGCCTACGCGATCCACGACCTGGAGGACTTCCACCGGGTCGGGGTGTTGCAGCACGCGACGGTGGCGGCGGAGCTGGGGACCTGGCAGGCGCAGGCGCTCGATCTCGCGGGGCTGAGCGACGACGAGCTCGCCAACGAGATCCGGATGCCGGGGCGGTCGCTGGAGACGCTGCGCAGGCGCATGCACCTCAAGGACTCGTGGGTGATGAGCGACGAGGCGTTCGCGCTGGCGGTGCGGAAGGTCAGCAAGGAGCTCGTGGACGGGCTGCTCGCGGTGCCGTTCGACGGGTCGGTCGAGGCGGAGCAGGCGGTCGCCGGGTTCAGCGCTCGGTGGACGCGGCGGTTGGTGGACGCGGTCGGGGTGATCGAGGAGCCGACGCCGCGCTCCGGGCACGTCGTGCTGGCCGTGCAGCAGTGGCATGAGGTGCAGGTGCTGAAGTTCGTGCATCGGCGGTTCGTGTTGCTGCGGCCGGATCTGGCTCTGCACCAACGGGGGCAGGCACGGTTGCTGACGTCGCTGGTGGACGCGCTGGAGCAGTGGGTGACGGACCGGACCGAGGCGGATCGGTTGCCGCGCAGGCTGCACGACCTGGTGGAGCTGGCCGAAACGGAGTACGCGGCGCTCGCCCGGACGGAGCCGTCCACATTGGTCGGTCCTGCCGGGGAGCTGCCGGTCGGGCCCGATGTCGTTCGCGGCTTGGCGAGGGGTCGGGCCGTGGTCGACTTCGTCGCCTCGCTCACCGACAACCAGGCCGCGGCGCTGCTGGAAGCCCTTTCCGGGCGAACCGGTCAGTTGTGGACTGACGCTTTTGTTCTGTGAAGTGTGATTGTGTCTGCTAAGTGAGAAGTAGCCCAATCGGATGCTGACTGTGATCAGGCAGGCACCATACGTTGACGCCTCGACCGGGGAATTCCGGTCGTAGGCCGCGTGCTCGGGGGCACGCCAACGCTCGGGGGAGAAGCCCAGTGCGCCGATCTCGAAGAGGCACGACGTTAGTCACCGCAGGTACCGCAGTACTTCTGGCCGCGCTCACCGCTGTCACGCCGGCGAACGCGGATCCGGTCAAGGCAGCCAAGACCATCACCGACCGCACCGCGTCTCAGATCGCCGCGCTGCAGAGCATCAAGAAGTCGCTCACCCCAGCTGAGTCCAAAGTGGACAGCACGCTCGTCGTGGAGGCGCGCAAGCGCACCCAGATCGGGACGAGCGCTCTTCCGCAGGTGCAGACCGGCGTCGCCGTGACGTCGAAGGCCACCACGCTCGTGGACATCCGCGCCAAGCAGTACTCCGAGGACCTGGTCAACGCTGTCCGCGCGGCGGGCGGACAGATCCGGGCAGTGTCCGAAGAGCACCGCACCGTGCGTGCCGAGGTTCCGGTCGCGAAGATCTCCGAGATCGCCGGGCGCTCCGACGTCACCCGCGTCGAGGCCGGTAGTGACGCGATGACGCAGGACGTGAAGAACAAGCGGGACAACAAGAACCGCAAGCAGGCACCGTCCAAGGAGGACAAGGCCCGCGAGATCGAGCGCCGGCTCGCCGAGAAGCAGATGTCGGTGCAGGCGGCCAAGGTCAGCGAGAGCGACAAGGCGCACGCGGCCGAGGCGGCACGTGGTTCGTTCCACGTGACCGGTGTCGGCGTGAAGCTCTGCGCGCTGTCGGACGGCATCAGCTCGGTCGGCGTGTCGCAGGCCGCGGGCGAGCTGCCGGCGGTCGACGTGCTGCCGGGACAGCAGGGTTCCGGTGACGAGGGCACGGCGATGCTCGAGATCCTGCACGATCTCGCGCCCAACGCCGAGCTCGGCTTCGCCACGGCGTTCAACGGTGACGCGAGCTTCGCCGACAACATCAAGAAGCTGCGCTTCCAGCTCGGCTGCGACGTCATCGTCGACGACGTCATCTACTTCAACGAGTCGCCGTTCCAGGACGGCATCATCGCGCGCGCCGTGGACGCGGTCGCCGCGGACGGTGCGCTGTTCTTCTCCAGCGCCGGCAACCAGGGCAACGTCGCGGACGGCACCGCGGGCCACTGGGAGGGCCAGTTCGTCGACTCCGGTGTGGGGGTCGGCAAGTTCGCCGGCACCGCGCACGACTTCAACCCGGACCCGAACGCCAAGCAGCTGTTCGACCCGCTGTCGAACTTCTCCGGTGACACCCCGGTGACGCTGCACTGGGCCGACCCGCTCGGCCAGTCGTTCAACGACTACGACCTCTACCTGGTCAACGCCCAGGGCAACGTCGTCACGTTCAGCCAGAACAACCAGGACGGCGCGCAGGACCCGTTCGAGCGTCTCAACACGCCGGCGAGCTCCACCGGCACGCGCCTCGCGGTCGTGAAGTTCCGCGGTGACGACAAGTACATCGACCTGTCGCTGTTCGGCGGCCGTTTCGCCGACTCCAACGACG
>JAVXWK010001129.1:0-4836 GCA_032230575.1 Pseudonocardiales bacterium
AGCAGCGCGCCGGCCACGATGCCGGGCGCGACCAGGGGCAAGGTGATCCGCCGGAACGTCTGCCACTCGTCCGCGTAGAGGTCCATGGCCGCCTGCTCCAGGCGGGGGTCCAGGCTCGCCAGTCGCGCCTTGACGGTGACGACGACGAAGCTGATGCAGAACATGATGTGGGCGATCACGATCGTCCAGAAGCCCAGCGGCACGCCTGCGTTGAGGAAGAGCGCGAGCAGCGATGCCCCGAGAACGACCTCGGGCGTCGCCATCGGCAGGAAGATCAGCAGGTTGGTCGAGGCGCGCCCGCGGAACCGGTGGCGGGCGAGTGCGAACGCGATCATCGTGCCGAGGATCGTCGACACCAGCGTGGCCAGCGCCCCGATCTTGAGGCTGTTGGTCAGGGCGTTGCAGACATCGGGGGCACCGCAGGGGTTGGCCCACTTCTCGGTGGTGAAGCCGCGCCAGTTCAGGTTCGACTTGCCGGAGTTGTTGAACGAGAACACGAACGTGTAGGCGACCGGCACGAAGAGGTAGGCGAACGCGACCACGGCGTACAGGCGGATCAGGTTCGCCGAGAACCACCGCTGCAGCCGGGGCCGATGTGACGCCCGCTTGGTCGGGCGCGCAGGCGAGGTCGCGGTCGCCATCAGACCAACTCCTCGGCACCGGCGCGCCGGATGTAGGCAGCCACCAGGACCAGGATGGAGACCATCAGCACGACCGAGAGCACTGCCGCGGTCGGGTAGTCCACGACCCGCAGGAACCTGCTGTCGATCACGTTGCCGACCATCGTCGTGTCGCGGTTGCCGAGCAGGGCGCTGTTGACGTAGTCGCCGGCCGCCGGGATGAACGTCAGCAGCGTGCCTGCCACGACTCCGGGCATCGACAGCGGGAAGGTCACCTTGCGGAACGTCGTGATGGCGCTGGCATAGAGGTCGCCGGCTGCCTCCATGAACCTCGGGTCGACCCGCTCGAGGCTGGCGTAGATCGGCAGGATCATGAACGGCAGGAAGTTGTAGGTGATGCCCAGGACGACGGCCGTCGGCGTGTTGATGATGTGGTCCTGCGGACCCAGTACGTGCAGGAACCGCAGGCTGTCGGCAACCCACGAGCCGTCGGCGAGGATCTGCTTCCAGGCGATGGTCCGCAGCAGGAAGCTGGTGAAGAACGGGGCGACCACCAGCACGAGCAGCAGGTTGCGCCACCTGCCTGCCTTGAAGGCGATGGCGTAGGCCAGCGGGTAGGAGATGGCCAGCGCCAGCGCGGTCGCGAGCAGCGCGTAGAGGAACGACCGGCCGAACTGCGTGGAGTACTCCGAGAGGGCGTCCAGGTAGTTGGCGAACCGGAACGTCTGCTCGTAGACGCCGATCTCGGCGCCGCTGGGCCGGGTCTGCGTCGATGTCGAGATGAGCGTGACGATGGGCACGGCGAAGAAGAGCGCCAGCCAGCCCAGACCGGGCAGGAGCAGGAGGTAGGGCGTGATCCGGCGGCCGCGCCGTCCCGGCTCCGGGGGTCCCTCGCGGTCGGCGGAGACCTCGTTGCTGGTGCGCTCCCCCGCGCCGATGCCCTGGGCGACGGTCATGTCAGCCCACCGGAACCGGCGTCACGCCCTCGTCGTGGGCGACTCCGGCCTCGGCGTCCTCGTCGCCGGACAGCGCGAACGCGTGCGCGGGGTCGAAGGACAGGGTCACGGTGCTGCCGAGAGCCACCCGACCGCCGCCGCCGAGGTTCTGGGCGAAGACCATGACTTCCTGTCCCCACGGCAGCCGCACGAGGTACTGCGTGCTCACCCCGGTGAAGCTCGCGTCGGTGACGACCCCGCCGCGCAGGACGTTCTGGCCGTCCGGCACCTTCTCGTCCTCGGTGCCGATGCGGATCTTCTCCGGACGCACCCCGATCAGCAGCTCGCTCGCGTTGCCCTGCCGGCGCGAGGAGGGGACCGTCAGCCGGGAGCCCTGGACGTCGAGCAGCACGTCGTCACCGGACGTGCCCGTCACGGACGCCCTGATCAGGTTGGACTGGCCGAGGAAGTTGGCCACGTAGGCCGTGTCGGGCGACTCGTAGAGCTCGGTCGGGTTGCCGAGCTGCTCGATCCGGCCGGCGTTCATGACCGCGATGGTGTCGGCCATGGTCATGGCCTCTTCCTGGTCGTGAGTGACGTGGACGAACGTCAGGCCCACCTCGGTCTGGATCCGCTTGAGCTCGATCTGCATCTGGCGTCGCAGCTTGAGGTCCAGCGCACCGAGCGGTTCGTCGAGCAGGAGCACCGCCGGCCGGTTGACGATCGCCC
This sequence comes from Pseudonocardiales bacterium, assembly GCA_032230575.1. GTDB lineage: Bacteria > Actinomycetota > Actinomycetes > Mycobacteriales > Pseudonocardiaceae > Lentzea. The sequence goes on from JAVXWK010001129.1 coordinate 2,285, forward strand.
GGGCGAGGGCCACCCGCTGCTGCTGACCGCCGGAGAGCTGAGACGGCTTGCGCTTGGCCAGGTGCCCGAGCTCCACCAGCTCGAGCGCCTGCTCGACCTCGCGCTTGACCTGCTTCGACCCCCGCCGGCGCAGGCCGAACGCGACATTCTCGAAGATGTCGAGGTGCGGGAACAACGCGTAGCTCTGGAAGACCGTGTTCACCGGGCGCTTGTAGGGCTTCGCGAAGGTGACGTCGTCCGCCCCGATGTGGATCGTCCCTTCGGTCGGCTCCTCCAGACCGGCCACCATGCGCAGCGTCGTGGTCTTGCCGCACCCGGAGGGGCCGAGCAGCGCGAAGAAACTGCCGGACGGGATCGTCAGCGAGAGGTCGTCGACCGCGGCGAACGAGCCGAACCGCTTGGTGACGTGCTCGAGCCGCAGGTCGCGCCCGCCTGTCTCTTCGGCCATCAGTTCCCGATCACCTTCTGGAACTCCTCAGAGAACTTGGTCTCCTCGTCTGCCGAGAGCGTGCGGAAGACCTTGACCTTGGCGAGGTCCTCCTCGGTGGGGAAGATCAACGGGCTGCTGGCCAGGTCGGGGTCGATCTTCTCCATCTCGGCCTTGGCGCCGTCGACCGGGCAGATGTAGTTCACGTAGGCCGCGACAGTCGCCGCCACCTTCGGGTCGTAGTAGAAGTCCATCAGCTTCTCGGCGTTCTTCTTGTGCGGCGACGCGACCGGCACCATCAGGTTGTCCGACCACAGCGTGCCCCCGGTCTCGGGAAGGGTGAACGTGTAGTTGTCGTCCTCCTCCTCGAAGCGTGCGAGCAGGATGTCGCCGGACCACCCGATCACCGCGATGGCGTTCCCGCTGCGCAGGTCCTCGAGGTAGGAGTTGCCCTTGACCTGACGCACCTGGCCGGAGTCGACCTGCTTCTGCAGGACCGCCAACCCGGCCATGAAGTCGTCTTCGGTAAAGGCCTGGGAGATGTCCTTGCCCTGGCTGAGCATGATCAGGCCCACCGTGTCGCGCATCTCGCTGAGGACGACGATCTTGCCCTTGAGGTCGGGCGCCCAGAGGTCATCGATGGTCTTGAGCTCACGGCCGACCTTGTCCTTGCGGTAGCCGATGCCGGCGTACCCGCTCTGCCAGGTCAGGGAGTAGTTGCGTCCCTTGTCGAAGTCGACGTCCTGCAGCTTGGGGTTGAGGTTCTTCGCGTTCGGGATGTTGGCCTTGTCGAGCTTCGCGACGTAGCCCTGGCGGATCAGCCGGCCCGCCATCCAGTCGGTCAGCGTGATGACGTCCTTGCCGATGTCCTGACCGTTCTTGAGCTGGCCCTGGACCTTGCCGTAGTAGGAGTCGTTGTCGTCGATGTCCTCGGCGTAGGTCGCCTTGAGCCCGGTCTTGGTCTGGAACTCCTCCAGCGTCGGGTACTTCTTCGTCTTCTCGTCGAAGTCCAGGTAGGCCGGCCAGTTCGCCCAGTTCACGACCTTGTCGGTGTCGGACTTGTCGGCAACGGTCTTCGTGGGCTTGGCCGTCGTCGACGCGTTGTCCTTGTTGCCCGTCCCACAGGCGGCCAGGGCAGCAGCGGCGCCGGCGCCACCGACACCGCGCAGCAGCGTGCGGCGGGACAGCTGCGAGCGAACGAGCTGTCGGAACCGTGGGTCGTTGCGAAGATCGGTCATGACGGAGGGACTCCCTCGGAGGTTGGGTGAGCTGAGGACGGTGGAGCCGTGCGGTCACCGAAGATGGTGCGGTGCCAGTCCTTGCGGGCCACCGCCGTGGTGTCGAACATGACGTGCTTGATCTGGGTGTAGTCGTCGAAGGAGTAGGTGGACATGTCCTTGCCGAAGCCCGAGGAACCGTAGCCCCCGTGCGGCATCTCGCTGATGATCGGGATGTGGTCGTTGACCCAGACGCAGCCCGCCCGGATCTCGCGGGTGGCGCGCAGACCGCGGAACACGCTGGTCGTCCAGGCTGAGGCGGCCAGGCCGTACGGCGAGTCGTTGGCCAGCGTGAGGCCGTCGTCGTCGGAGTCGAACGGCAGCACGACGAGCACCGGTCCGAAGATCTCGTCCTGCACGACCTCGGACTGCTGGTCTGCGTCGACGATGAGTGTGGGCAGGTAGTAGGCCCCTCGGGCCAGCGACCCGCCCGGCATCTCGCCGCCGACCACGACCTTGCCGCCGTCGGCGCGGGCCCGCTCGACGAAACCGGCCACCCGCTCCTGCTGGCGGCGGGAGACCAACGGCCCCTGGTCGGTCGACGGGTCCATCGGGTCGCCCAGCCGGACCTGGGTCATCAGGTCGGCGACGCCCGCGACGAACGCGTCATAGAGAGGACGCTGGACGTAGGCACGGGTGGCGGCGGTGCAGTCCTGCCCGGTGTTGATCAGGGCACCCGCGACGGCGCCGTGCACGGTGGCCTCGAGGTCGGCGTCGTCGAAGACGAGGAACGGTGCCTTGCCACCGAGCTCGAGGTGCACGCGCTTCACCCCGTCGGCCGCGAGGCGCATCACCCGCTGCCCCACCGGGGTGGACCCGGTGAACGACACCATGTCGACGTCGGGATG
>JAVXWK010000001.1:0-6232 GCA_032230575.1 Pseudonocardiales bacterium
CCCTTGCCAGGCAGCGGTTCCAGCCACGGCACCACGTCCTCACGCCGCACCACCCGCGCGCCGGCCGCCGAAGCCACCTCCACAGTCCGATCGGTCGACCCGGAGTCCATCACCACGAGCTCGTCGACCAGCGTCCCGAGCAACGGCCGGACCACGCCGACAACGTCACCGACGGTCTCTTCTTCGTTCAACGCGGGCAGCACCACGGACACGGTCCGGCCGCGCTTCAACGCCACCAGTTCGTCAACCGTCCAGGACGGCTGCTGCCAGGTGTGCGTGGCGAACCAGGCTTCGACGGCGGGCAGCATCAGGCGAGCGCCCGCACCGCTCGAGCTGGCGGACGGGTCCCCGTCACGCTCGCGACCATCTCCACGACCTTCCTCGCCTGCCGCACGTCAGATGCACGAATGGCGCGTACTCCGGACATCGCAGCCACTGTGGCAGCCGCGAGCGTGAAATCCTGATCCCCTGCCGGGATCGTCACCACGTCCAACGTTTCGGTCAGCGACGGCAGTTCCAGCTCGCCGTCGAATTCCACGACGTCGGCGCCGTCATCAATGGTCTGGCCCAAAGCGTCCGCGCTGGTCAGATGCGCAACGACCAGGACGCGGTCTTTCGGCAGCTCAGTGACGCGGAATCGGTTCATGCCGCCCAGCGTAAAACAGTGAGCTGGCTCACAGCGTCTTGCTACCCGCGAGTAGCAATCTGCTTTACTCCCCAGTAACAACCCTGTGTGATCTACGTCATGGTCAAGGAGGACCAGCGTGCGACGATCACTTGTTTCAGTCCTGGTACTCCTCACAACCCTGCTCGGTGCTCCGGCTGCCATCGCGGCTCCCGGAAGCTCCATCACCTACAAGTCGATCTCCGGCGTCGGTGGTACCACCCTGAAGGCCTTCGTCGTCGAACCGACCGGAATCGGCAACGGCCCCTTCCCGTTGCTCGTCATGCCGTCCAGCTGGGCGGTCCCGAACATCGAGTACGTCGGCGCGGCTGCCAAGCTCGCCAAGGAGTCCGGCTACGTCGTGGTGAGCTACACCAGCCGCGGCTTCTGGGACTCCGGCGGCGAGATCGACATCGCCGGCCCGGACACCGTCGGCGACGTCAGCGAGGTCATCGACTGGGCGATCGCGAACGCTCACGCCGACAGCACGAAGGTCGGCGTCGCCGGGATCTCTTACGGCGCCGGGCAATCGCTCCTCGCGGCGGCGAACGACAAGCGCATCAAGGCCGCGGCGGCGTTGAGCACGTGGACCGACCTGGCCCGCTCGCTCTACCCGAACAGCACCGTGAACAAGCAGGCCGTCGAGGTGCTGCTCGCGGCAGGCCACGCCACCGGACGTCCTGGACCCGTCCTCGACGAAGCCGAGGACGCCTACCGCGACGGCAGGTTCTGGGAGGTCGTGCCGATCTCCGCGGGCCGTTCGGCAGCCTCGAAGATCGCGCAGATCAACGCCAACGGCACCGCGGTGCTGCTCGGCAACGCCTGGAACGACGGCATCTTCGCGCCGGGCCAGGTAGCGGACTTCTACGGCAAGCTCACCGGCCCGAAGCGGCTCATGCTCTCGCCGGGCGACCACGCCACCGCCGAACTGTTCGGCGCGGCCGGTCTGCCCAACGAGATCTGGGAGTCGGTCGGCCGCTGGTTCGACCGCTACGTCAAGGGTTCGGCCAACGGCATCGACACCGAACAGCCCGTGCAGCTCAAGCCCAACAACGGCGGCACGTGGAAGAAGTTCGGGGCGTGGCCGGCGGGCAACGCCGACACCATGCAGCTCGACGGCAAGAAGATCTACGCGGGCTGGAACACCGTCGCCGACAGCGGCACGATCCTGCTCTCCGGTGCGCTGCAAGGGTTCCTGAACATCCCGACCGGGGTGTCGCTGCCGTTCGTCGACCGCAACCTCGCCGGCGTGTGGGGCGGTCCGCAGTACCCGAACGGCGCAACGCTCGCCGGCACGCCGAAGCTCAAGCTGACGGTGACGCCGAGCGCGGAGATCACCACGTTGTTCGCGTACCTGTACGAGGTCGGGCCGCTCGGCCTGGGCTCGCTGATCACGCACAAGCCGATCAAGGTGACCGGTGCCGGCCGCACCCAGTCGCTCGACGTCGAGCTCGAACCGACGGTGTGGAACGTCGGCGCGGGCGACCGTCTCGCACTGGTGATCGACACCGTCGACCCGCGCTATCTAACGGAATCGACACGGGGATCGTCCGTCACCTTCGGACCGTCGAGCTTGACGGTGCCCAAGGCGTAAGAATGTCCGGGTGGACTTCACCCGGCAGCAGGTGCTCTTCCACCGGATCCATCAGCACGAGCTGGACCGGCGGGTCTCCGGCGCGGCCGAGCTGGCGGTGTTCTCCCTGGGCGTCCAGGACAACACCTCCGGTTCGGCCGTGCTGAGCCTCGCCGCCCGTCTCGCTGAGCCCTCCGTGGACGAGTTCGTCGTGACCTGGTCCGTGCGCGGCGCTCCGCACCTGCACCGCGCCGGTGAGCTGAAGGCGTTCGCCCGCGCGCTGTGGCCGTGGAGCGACGCCGACGCCCTGTCCCGCGCCTCCCGCCCGAAGGTCGACGACATGCTGGCGTCGTTGCGGCACATCGCCACGGCGATGCGGTCGATCGTCACCAAGCCGACGACCAAGGGCGATCTCAGCAAGGCGCTGACCCCGTTGGCGCCCAGGCAGACCGTCGAGGCGTGCCGCGGCTGCCAGACCGAGCACGTCAGCGACCCGATCTTCCGCCTCGGCGCACTGCCCGCCGGCCTGCGGATCATCCCCGACGAGAAGACCGTGACGTTCGAACGGATCCACGGCTGGCCGGGCGTCCCGCGCAAGACCGCCGGTTTCCACGAGCTGGTGCACCGCTACCTCACGTTGCACGGCCCGGCCGGACCGTCCGAAGTGGCCAGTTACTTCGGCACGACCACCCGCGAGGTCAAGAAGCAGTGGCCGTCGGAAGGCCTGATCGAGGTGACCGTCGAGGGCCAGAAGGCATGGCTTCCAGAAGACCTGGAGATCGCCGACGCCGAACCACCGGACGTCCGCCTGCTCCCGCCGACCGATCCGTACCTGCAGGCTCGCGACCGGGACCTGCTGCTGCCGGACAAGGCCGCCCAGAAGGACATCTTCCGCATCCTGGGCCGGCGCGGCGCCATCCTGGTCGACGGCGAGATCGCGGGCTCCTGGCAGGGCAGGGTGGTGTCCGGCAAGCGGTTCGAGGTCACGGCGACGCCGTACCGCCCGCTGCCGGATCTCCTGCCGGAGACCCAGATCCTCGCTCGGGCCAAAGGGCTAGACGACGCAAGCGTCAAGAGCAACTGACACGTCGTCCGTCACCACGAGCGACTTCAACGCGGCGTGCGAGACAAAACCCTTGTCCCGCAACTCGGTCAGCCATTCGACAAGGCCCTTGTAGTGGTTGTCGACGTCGAGCAGCACGACAGGCTTCTGGTGCATGCCCAGCACACCGGCCGTCCACACCTCGAAGAACTCCTCCGCGGTCCCGATGCCACCGGGCAACGTGAGGAACGCGTCCGCCTTGTCGTCCATCATCTTCTTGCGCTCGCGCATGGTGTCGACGACGTGCAGCTCCGTCGAGTCCCGGTCCGCGATCTCCCTGGTGGCCAGTCCCTTGGGGATCACCCCGTAGGTGTGCGCCCCGCCGGCGCGAGCCTCCCGAGCCACCGCACCCATCATCGACGTCTGCCCGCCGCCCCAGACGAGGTTCCAGCCGCGGCCCGCGATCTGCCGCCCCACCTCGGCAGCGAGGTCGACATAACTCTGCGGAACAGTGCTCAACGACCCGCAGTACACAGCGACATACATCAGTGCGAGTCCGCCCATGCCTGGTGTGCTTCCTTGACCACGCGTACCGCGTCGTCGATGTCGTCCGTCAGGTGCAGCAGCGCGAGGTCCTTCTCCCCCACCTTGCCACCCTCGAGCACCGAGTCCCTGATCCAGTCGTACAGCCCCTGCCAGTACGACTTCCCGAACAGCACCACCGGGAACTTCGTGACCTTCTTGGTCTGCACCAACGTCAGCGCCTCGAACAGCTCGTCCAGCGTGCCGAACCCACCCGGCAGGCAGATGAAGGCCTGCGAGTACTTGATGAACATCGTCTTGCGCACGAAGAAGTACCGGAAGTTCACCCCGAGATCGACCCACGGGTTGAGCCCCTGCTCGAACGGCAGCTCGATCCCGAGCCCGATCGAGAACCCACCGGCCTCCGAGCACCCCCGGTTGACCGCCTCCATCGCGCCGGGCCCGCCGCCGGTGATGGCCGCGAACCCGGCCTCGGCCAGCGCCCTACCGAGGTCACGCCCGGTCTGGTACTCGGGGTGGTCCCGCCCGGTCCGCGCCGACCCGAACACCGTCACCGCGCTGGGCACCTCGGCCAGCGCCCCAAAACCTTCCACGAACTCGGCCTGGATCCGCAGCACCCGCCACGGATCCGTGTGCACCCAGTCCGAGGGCCCACGAGAATCCAGCAACCGCTGGTCCGTAGTGGTCAGCTCGTCCCGGCGGTCGCGCCGCAGCACGACCGGCCCGCGCATCTTCTCCTTGGGACGCTCGTCCACAACGCCGTTCTTGTCTTCCGTCATCACTGAGATATTAGTGATCAGGCAAGCAAAAATCGCTTAAGCACGTCGAAACACCCGGTGATCTGAAGGACTGACACGTTCTCTTCCCGCGTGTGCGCCAACGTCGGATCCCCAGGCCCGAAATTGACCGCGGGCATCCCCAACGCCGCGAAACGAGCCACATCCGTCCACCCGAGCTTGGCCACCGGCACCCCACCGGCCGCCGCGACCAACTCCTGAGCCGCGGGCGCTCCGAGGCCGGGCAGCGCACCCCCGGCAACGTCGGTGACCGTGACGTCGAAGCCTTCGAAGACCTCACGCAGGTGCTGTTCCGCCTGCTCCACCGTGCGGTCTGGCGCAAACCGGTGGTTCACCGTCAGCACGGCCTCGTCCGGCACCACGTTCCCGGCCACCCCACCGCTGATCTTCACGGCCTGCAGTCCTTCGTGGTACTGACACCCGTCGATCTCAGGCTGCCGGGGCTCGTACGCCTCCAACCTGCGCAGGGCTTCACCCATGCCGTGAATGGCGTTCTGGCCCATCCACGCCCTCGCGGTGTGCGCCCGCTTCCCACTCGTCTTGATCTCAATCCGCATGGTCCCCTGGCACCCGGCCTCAACCGTCCCGTTGGACGGCTCGCAAACGATGGCCAAGTCCCCTCGCAACCACTCCACGAGCTCACGCTGAATCCTCGTGAGCCCGTTCCGCTCGGCCTCGATCTCCTCGCAGTCGTAGAACACGAACGTCAGGTCGTGGCGCGCCTCAGCACTGTTGGCGGCGATGGCGAGCATCACCGCGTCCCCACCCTTCATGTCCACAGTCCCGCACCCGTGCAAGATCTCGCCCTCGCGCCGGCTGGGAAAGTTCTGGTTGATCGGCACCGTGTCCAGATGCCCGGCCAGCACAACCCGGCGCTCCCGCCCATGATTCGTGCGAGCCAACACAGCGTTCCCCGATCGAGTGATCTCGAGGTGAGGCGCATGCACCCGCAGCGACCGCTCCACAAGATCCGCGATCTCCGCCTCCTCCCCGGACACGCTGCGCACATCCACCAACGCAGCAGTCAGCTCAACGGGGTCAGCAAAGAGATCAAGGGTGTCCGACACGCCCCAACCCTACTCAGCCCGCTTGGGCACTAGCCCATTCAGCCGATACCGTGCGCAGCGTGATCAAGCGCACACTCCTGGTCATCTCCTTGCTCCTGATGACGACGGGTTGCGGCGAAGCCCCGGCAGCCTGCGACCGCCAGTGCGGCGAGATCCGCACCCTCTTCACCGCCCCGTGCGGTTCGCAACACAGCGGCACCCCAGCCGACTGCGCGGCCTGGGTGACCCGAGTGAGCTCGATGACCCGCAAACTGGACAAGGCCCTCCAGGGCAAACACGTCCAGGAGGACGTGAGCGAGGTCCTCCCCCGCCTGATGACAGCAGTAGGCGACTTCGAGGCCCACAAGTGCGCCGACGTGAAGGTGGACAACGTCTCAAGCACAGACGCCCGCCAGTCCAAGTGCAACGAGGCCCTGATCGCCACCAGGGGCGACCTGGGGTCCCTGTACTTCAGCGCAGACGTACCGGACTAGCTGTACTGACCTGAGAGGTTAGGAACGCGGCTGGCTGGTGGCTTGCCTGCGAGTGCGGTGTGACCGCGGTGGT
>JAVXWK010000022.1:0-3348 GCA_032230575.1 Pseudonocardiales bacterium
CCGAGGCGATCATTGCGTCCAACACGTCGTCGCTCTCGATCACCGAGATCGGCGTGGTGACGAAGCGGCCCGGCAAGGTCGTGGGGCTGCACTTCTTCAACCCGACGCAGGTCCTCAAGCTGGTCGAGGTCGTGCGCACGGTCGTCACGGAGCCGGACGTGATCACGGACGTGGTCGCGTTCACCGAGCGGCTGGGCAAGTCGCCGGTCGTGATCGGGGACAGGGCGGGCTTCATCGCGAACGCGCTGCTCTTCCCGTATCTCAACCACGCCGTGAAGATGCTCGAGTCCAAGTACGCGACGCGCGAGGACCTGGACGCCGCCATGCGTTACGGCTGTGGCTACCCCATGGGTCCGTTGGCGTTGTTGGACCTCATCGGCCTCGACACCGCGTACGAAATCCTCGACACGATGTACCACCAGTCGCGCAACCGGTTGCACGCCCCGGCGCCGCTGCTCAAGCAGATGATCACGGCGAACCTCCTCGGCAGGAAGACCGGGCGCGGCTTTTACACCTACGACGGGCCGGACTCGCCGGTCATCGTCAAGGACGCGCAGACACCGTCCGAAGTGGACGCCATCACTCAGACCCGTGAGATCCAACGGGTCGGTGTCATCGGCACGGGCACCATGGCTACGGGCATCGCCGAGGTCTTCGCGAAGCGCGGGTACGACGTCGTGCTGCGCGCTCGCAGCCTGGACAAGGCTGAAACGGCGATCGGTGCGGTGCGGAAGTCGTTGGACCGCGCGGTGTCCAAGGGCAAGCTGGCGGAAGCCGACCGCGACGCCACGCTGGCGCGCATCACGCCTGCTGTGGAGTTCGTCGAGTTGGCGGACTGCGATCTGGTCGTTGAGGCGGTCGCCGAGGAGATCGGGATCAAGAAGGAGGTGTTCGCGGCGCTCGACGAGGCTTGCAAGCCTGGTGCGGTGCTGGCGACCACCACTTCGTCGTTGCCGGTCATCGAGATCGCGGCGGCTACCAGCAGGCCTGAGGATGTGGTTGGCCTGCACTTCTTCAACCCGGCTCAGATCATGAAGCTGGTGGAGGTCGTCGAGACGATCTCGACGCGCGCGGATGTGGTCGCCACGGCTCGGAAGATCTGCCTTGACCTTGGCAAGCATCCGGTGCACTGCGGTGACGTGGCCGGGTTCATCGTCAACGCGCTGCTCTTCCCGTACCTCAACGACGCGGTGAAGATGCTGGAGGCGCACTACGCGGAGGCCGACGACATCGACAACGCGATGAAGGTCGGTTGTGGGTTGCCGATGGGACCGTTCTCGCTGCTGGACGTGGTGGGGCTGGACGTGTCGCTGGCGATTCAGCGGACGCTTTTCAACGAGTTCCGGGAGCCCGGGTTCGCGCCGGCTCCGTTGCTGGAGCACCTGGTCACGGCTGGGCGGCTCGGGCGGAAAACCGGCAAAGGATTCCGCGACTACTCGTGAGCCGCTAACAGGAGCACCATGTGCCGTCTGGCATGGTGGTGGCCATGCGGCGACTGGTGCTCCTGTTGGCTGTCCTCGTGCTCGCTTCCGGCTGTGCCCGGACGACCGTCGAGGGCAGTCCTGTTGCTCAAGCGCCGCTTGACGCCGGGTCGCCGTTCGACCAGGAGGGTTCCACCGACCCGAGTTCGTCGGAGGATCCTTCGAGCGCGCCGATCGACGGTGAGGTTCAAGGGGTCTGCGCGAAGCTCAAGTGGACGGACCTGCCGTACCCCGGCGCGAAGGCCGAGACGCCGCCGACGCAGATCAACTACGACTCCACGTTCGACCAGTCGTGCCGGTGGACCACGAAGATCGACAACGTTGAGGTCGGTGTGTCGCTGCGGTTCCGGGAGGGGCGGCAGATCACGATCGAGCGGACCACCGGCGACTGGGACGTGAAGGGCCACAAGGTCACTTACCTCGACCGCACCGGTGAGCAGGACGTCGAGCCCTCGTGCGTGCTCGTTGTGCCGTACGACGGTGGTGGGCTCGGGATCATCATCATCGACTCGTCCGGCAAGTTCGGCGGCGTTTGCGACCAGGGGCGCAAGGTCGCCGAGGTGATGATCGACCGCGAGACGTCCTGACGCGTCACGTTCCGGGCGGCTGTCTCGTCGGACGGTCATGAGACTTCTGGCTACCACCGTCGCCCTGCAGACCGCGCTGATCTTCGTTCAGTCGATCACCGCCGGGCTGAGGATGACGCTCCCGTACGGCCACGTTTTCCACAGTGCGGGTTCGTACACGTTATGGGTCGTGACAGTCGCCCACGTCGTCGTCGCTCTGCTCACGCGGCGTGCGCAGGCCGTTTGGTACGCGCTCGGCTTCCTGGCTCTGATGACCGCTCAGGTGTTCCTCGGGCTGTTCCACCTCGCGGCGCTGCACGTTCCGCTCGCCGCCGCGTTGTTGGTTGCGAGCCTGCTCTACCTGCTCAGGATCCGCAGCAACCACCACCACAGCAGCCGCCGCCACCGCCCGCAGGCTGTTGCCGGGTCCCGCTGATTCCGGCCATCGACAGCAGCTTGACCGTGTCGGGGTGGCCGTCGGGGCAGTGCGCGGGAGCGGACGACTCGCTCATGGGGCGCTGCAGCTCGAAGGTGTCGTCGCAGGTTCGGCAGCGGAACTCGTAGGTCGGCACGGGCTCATTCTAGGAGCGGTTACCGTGTTGTCGTGCCTCGTCGTAACGCGCCCAAGAACGAAGACCCACGGCCCCTCGGTGGCGGCGTCGGCTGGGCTCGTGCCGAGTCGGGGCCGGACGGTGAGTGGCTGGTGCGCGCCATCTCGGGTGCGCAGGCGCAGAAGACCTACCGCTGCCCCGGCTGCGACCACGAGATCCACCCCGGCACGCCGCACGTCGTCGCCTGGCCGGCCGCGGACACCGGCTCGATCGAGGAACGTCGTCACTGGCACCAGGGTTGCTGGGACTCCCGTGGTCGCCGCGGCCCTACCGCACGGCGCTGGTGAGCCAGCGCTCCAGTTCGTCCCGGAACTGCTCCGGCTGCTCGACCGGTGGCAGGTGAGCGACGCCGGGCATCTCGACGAACGTGCTGCGCGGCAACACATCCGCCAGTTGGCGGGTGACCTCCGGTGGCATGATCGGGTCGAGCTCGCCCGCGATCACGAGCGCCGGGACGTCCGCTTTGCCGAGCACGTCAGCGGAATCAGGACGCTTCGCCATCGCGCGCTGCCACCACGCCACGTCCTCGGGGCGTTGCTCGAGGATCATGGTCCTGGTCAGCTCTCGCGCTTCTGGTGAGGCGTTCGGGCTGAGCAGGTTCGGCAGCATCGCGTCCACGAGCCACTCGCCGACGCCGTCCCGTTCGACCCGCTCGGCCATCGTTCGCCGGTTCCGCGCCGCTTCCGGAGC
>JAVXWK010000062.1:0-5662 GCA_032230575.1 Pseudonocardiales bacterium
GGCGGACCACGAGGTAGACCAGCCCCGCCGCGCTCACGGCGTTCGTCAGCGCCAGCGCGAAGGTCAGTCTGGCCATGCCGGCGTGCACCGGCACGTACTCCTGGCTGATCGCCCAGCCCAGCGTGGCACCGAGCCCCAGCACGACCGTGCAGAACAGCAGCGACAGCCACAGCAGGCCCAGCTGCGGCGAGAGCGGGAACCGCCGTTTCGGGCTCGGTGCGGCACCTTTCGCCAGCCGTCGCGCCTCCGCGAAGAACCTGCCGCGCAGGTCGTACCGCGAGGTGAGCTCCGATGGCAGTTCGGTGTCGTGCACCAACGCCACGTGCACCGGTTTGCCCTGCGAGAGCGCACGTTGCCACTCCCCCGTGACCCATTTCGACGCCATCGCGGCAGGTGAGGCCACCACGACGACGGCATCCGACCGGTCGATCGCGGAGTTGATCGCGGTCTCCCAGTCGGTGCGCGGCCGCAGCTGCTCGACGTCGAACCAGACCTCGACACCGTTGCTCGTGAGGACCGAGGTCAGCGCCTCGGCGGCGTGGAAGTCGCGACGCGAGTAGCTGACGAAGATCTGCACCCGATCAATCGTGCCCTGTCACGGCCCCCAGCAGGTCCCGAATGTGAGCAGTCGCCGTCGCGAACTCCGGACGGGCCATCGTCGCGGAGTAGTCGCGCTCACTTGGCAGATCGACCTCGATCACCTCCTTGACCACCGCCGGCCGTTGCGTCAGCACGATCACCCGGTTCGCCAGGTACACCGACTCCGCGATCGAGTGCGTCACGAGCAGCACCGTCGTACCCGTCTCCCGCCACACCCGATGCAGCTCGACGTTCATCTGCTCGCGCGTCAACGCATCCAGCGCACCGAACGGTTCGTCCATCAGCAGCACACGCGGCTGATGCAGCAGCGCGCGGCACAACGCCACGCGCTGCTGCATGCCACCGGACAGCTCATGCGGCAGGGCTCTCTCGAACCCCGAGAGTCCGGTCATTTCAATGAGCTCGTCGGCACGCTTGCCCGCCTCGGCCGAGTTCATGCCGCGCATCTCGGCCTGCAGCAGGATGTTGCGCCGCGCGGAACGCCACTCGAGCAACGCCGCCCGCTGGAACACGAACCCGATGTCGTGCCGCGGCCCGCGCACCTGCTCGCCCAGCAACGTCACCGAGCCCGCGCTCGGCATGAGCAAGCCGGACACCAGCTTCAGCAACGTCGACTTGCCGCACCCCGACGGCCCGACGATGGACACGAACTCGCCGGGCGCGACGTCGAGCGAGACCCGCTCGATCGCGGTGACCTCCGTGCGCTTCGAGTGGAAGCGCACGGCGACGTTGTCGATCTCAACGGCGGCGGTGACTGTCACATCAGTGGTCATCCCTGCTGTGCTCATCCTTTCGGGGCAACGCTTTCTTCCCAGTACGCCGACGGCTCGGAGGCCTGCTTGATGATGCCGGTCTTCTGGAACGTGTCGATGGTCTTCTTCCAGTCGTCCGCGGTGTTGACGCCCGGCGCCTTGCCCTTCGTGGCATCGGTGTGCAGCAACGTCAGCGTCGTCTTGAACTGCTCCAGCACCACGGTCGGCGACGGCAGCTGCTCGGCGGCACCCTTCATCGACTCGGCCGCGGCGTCCGGCGCCTTCTCGGCGGCCGTCCACGCCTCCTGCGTGGCCGCGACCATCTTCTTCACCAGCTCGGGATCCTTCTGCAGCATGGACTTGCTCGTCAGCAGCCCGTTGCTGAAGTAGTTCAACCCGAACTCGGAGAACCGCAGGTAGCCGACGTCCTTGCCGGCCTTCTCCTTGATCGTCGGCCCCTGGTCGGACGCGAAGCCCAGCAACACGTCCGTGCGCCCGGAGATGACCGCGGACATCTTGCCGGAGGGGTCGATGTTCTGGATCGAGACGTCGGACTCCTGCATGCCGTTCTGCTTGAGGAACGCGGGGAACGTCTTGGTCAGCGCGTCACCCGCCGTCGTCGCGACGGACTTGCCCTTGAGGTCCTCCGGCTTCTTGATGTTCTTCTCGGAGAAGAACTGCACGGACGCGGGCGTCGTCTGCAGGAACACGCCGATGCTCTTCACCGGCACGCCCGTCTCGACCGCGGTGGCGAGCGAGGACGTGTCCGCCCAGCCGAAGTCCGTCTGCCCCGCACCTGTCGCCTGCACGGTCTTGCCGGAGCCCTGCCCCGCCTGGATCTTCAGCTTGATGCCGTGCTTCTCGTAGATGCCCTGCTTGAGCCCGTAGTAGAACGGCGCGTGCTCGCCGTACGGGTACCAGTTGAGCGTCAGCGTGACCTCTTTGGCCTCACCGCCGGACCCTGTCGTGCTTTCACCGCCACCACCGCAGGCGGCGATCAGCACCATCGCGGGGAGTAAGCCTGCGAGCAGCTTCTTCATGTCCCACCTTTCGCGAGAAGGGTTGTGACGGCGGCGCCACGCCTGCTGGAGTGCCACGGCAGCATCAGCTGTTCGGCGAGGTCGAGCAGGAGGAAGAGGAGGATGCCGACCACGGAGATGACGATCAGGCCGGCGAACAGCATCGGGGTGTCCATGTTGCCGTTGGCCTGCAGGATCACGTAGCCGAGGCCTTCGTTGGAGCCGACGAACTCGCCGACCACGGCACCGGTGACCGCGAGCGTGATGGCGACCTTGAGGCCCGCGAAGAGGTGCGGCAGCGCGGCCGGGAAGCGGATCTTCGCGAACGTCTTGATCGGACCGCCGCCCATCGTGGCCGCGAGTTCGAGCATCTCGGCGTCGACCGACTTGAGACCGGTGACCGTGGAGATCACGACCGGGAAGAACGCCATCAGCACGGCCACGATGACCTTGGGCTCGAAGCCGAAGCCGAGCCACACCACGAACAGCGGCGCGATGGCGATCTTGGGGATGACCTGTGCGAACAGCAGCAACGGGTACGCGGTGCTCTCGACCGTCCTCGAGTAGACCATCGCGACGGCCATGAGGACGCCGAGGACGCCCGCGATGACGAAGCCGAGGATCGTCTCGTAGGTGGTCACCCACGTGTGGCCCCAGAGGTAGGACCACTTGTCGACGAGCAGCTCGAAGGTCTTGCCCGGTGACGGCACGAGGTAGGCCTCGACCAGGCCGGTGACGGTGATGAGATGCCAGATCGCGAGGCAGGCGGCGAGCAGCGCGGCCGGACGCCACGATCGCTCGACTGCGCCACGCCAGCGGTCCCCCGAAACCGGTTTCACGAAGCTCCCTAGGTCGGAAAGCGCTTTCCCGTACGCTATGTCCGGTCCACTGACCGGTCAAGGTGGAGGATCGATCAAGCTGGACCAGACCACCTGCGAAGGTCATCCGACCATTCGTCGTCCGTTCGAGGACTCAACGCTTCCAGGTCGGTCAGCGGGGTGATCCGGTAGGCCGCGACACCTGTCGAGACGTCGACGATCCCGTTGTTCGCGAAGTACCCGTTCAGATGCTGGGCGCCGTAGATGCCTGTCCTGCCGTCTTCGGTCGTCTTGTGAATTTGCACTAGTCGCCGGACGGGCTCGCGGTCCGCTGGAGGTGACGGCCGACGGCGCAGGTAGGTGCGCCTGGAGGATCCGCCGACCCGCAACCCCTTCGGGACCTCGCGCACGGACCACCAGGCCTGGTGTGTCGTCTGGCCTTCGCCCGGCGCGGTGGACGTGTTACGGCACCGGCGCGTAGGTGTTGCCCGCGTGGTCGCGGCCGCGCGCGAGGTAGATCCGATGATCGCCCGGCTTCAGGAAGCGGACGGTCGTCGGCATGTACCGCATGGTGTAGCCGCAGCGCCGCATCGTGCTGCGGTTCGGCGGGCTGCCGTGCACCAGCATGGCCGAGTGGATGCTGCACGCACCGCGCTCCAGCTCCACGTCGACCGCGCGTGACTCGTCGACCGAGGTCTCCTGGTTGAAGAACGAGTCGGCGTTGCCGTGATGCGAGACGGGCGCGAGGTGGCTGCCGGGGATCACGCGCAGGCAGCCGTTCTCGGTGGTGCTGGGGTCGATGGCCAGCCAGACGGTGACCGCGTCGCCCGCGGGCGTGATGGTGTCGCGCCAGAAGTGCGCGTCCTGGTGCCACGGCACGGGTTTGCCGTCGCCTGCGGGCTTGCAGATGAAGTGGGACGAGAAGAGGGCGATGTCCGGGCCGATCAGCGACTCGACGAGGTCCAGCACGTCCGGGTCCAGCAGCCACTCGAACAGCGCCGGGTCGGTCAGGTGCGGCACGTCCATGTGCTCGGGGCGCTGGCCTTCCGGCAGGGCTGCCAGCTCGGCCTCGAAATGTGCTGCCAGCGCCTCGAACTTCGCAGGAGCGAGCAGGCGGCCGTGGGTCTCGTAGCCGTCGGTCTGGAACATCGCGTCACCTCACGAGTAGGCCGGTCTCCTTGTCATAGCGCAGAACGCGGGCAGCAGGGGCGTCCACGGTCACGGTCGCACCGATCGCCGGCTCGTCGTCCTCCGGCACGATGTAGCCGATCTGGTCCTCGCCGCAGTCCAGCGTCACCAGCGATGTGACGCCGAGGTTCTCCACAATGGACACGGACCCGGTGAACAGGCCCTCGGCAGCCGGCGCCAGGTACTCTGGCCGCACACCGATGATCACGTCCTCGCGTGGCACCAGGTTCATCGGGGTCGAGCCGATGAAGTTGGCGACGAACGTGTCCACGGGGCGTTGGAAGACCTCACGTGGCGTGCCGAGCTGCCGGATCCGTCCCGCGTCCATCACCGCGATCCGATCGGCCAACGCCAGTGCCTCGGCCTGGTCGTGCGTGACGAATACGGTCGTGAGCTCCAGCTCTCGTTGCAGCTTCTTCAGGAACGTGCGCGCTTCCAACCGCAACCGAGCGTCCAAATTGGACAGAGGCTCGTCCAGCAGCAGCACCTCAGCCGAGGCCGCGACCGCGCGTGCCAAAGCCGCTCGTTGCTGCTGGCCACCGGAAAGCTGCCCAGGCCGTCGATCCAGCAACGCACCCAGGCTCAGGCCACCAGCAGTCCTGACAGCCGTCTCCTGCTGCACGGCCTTCGCGACACCCCGCACCCGCAAGGGATAGGCGATGTTCTCGGCGACCGTCATGTGCGGGAACAACGCGTAGTCCTGGAAGACCATCGCGACCCGGCGATCACCGGGCTGCAACCGCGTGACGTCCCGCGAGCCGATCGACACCGCCCCCTCGGAGGCGCCTTCCAAACCGGCGATCGTGCGCAGCAGAGTGGTTTTGCCGCAGCCCGAGGGACCTAGCAGGGCGAACAGCTCGCCGTCGGAGATCGAGAGGTCCAGCGCGTCCACCGCCCGCACCCCGTTGGGGTAGACGGTGGACAGACCCTCCACAGTGATGCCCGCCATCAGCTCTTGATGCCTCCGTGGAATCGGAACCCGTACCGCTTGCTCACGAACAGGTACAGCACGACCACCGGGATCGAGTACAGCAGCGAGAACACCGGGATCACGGTGAGGTTGGCCGAGCCGCCCTCGTCCTGCAGGGTCTTCATGACGACCGCGGCCGGCTGCTCATCGATGCGGCGCAGCAGCAGGTACGGCACCAGGAAGTTGCCCCATGCGTTGACGAAGGCCCACACCACGATGGTCGCCAGACCCGGCCTGGCCACCGGCAGCACCACGTGCCGCAGCACCTGGCCGGGCGAGGCGCCGAAGACCCGCGCCGACTCCTCGTAGGAGCGC
>JAVXWK010000068.1:0-3497 GCA_032230575.1 Pseudonocardiales bacterium
ACGCACGGTGCACCTGCACGCGACCGATGCCGACGTGGAACTGGTGATCGATCTCACCGATGCGAAGCCGGTGGTGCGGGAGGGCCACGAGAAGGCCGCCGTGGCCCTGCGCGGACCGGTCGTCGAACTGGTGCTGGCCGTCTACCGGCGGCGCCCGGTGGAGGGCCTCGAGGTGTTTGGCGATCAAGAGCTGCTCGCCGAACTCCTTGAGCGCGTACGTTTTTGACCATGGGGATGCTGACTCACGCGCAGCGGCTCGACGCGGGCGTCGCGCAGACGCAACTGCTGGTTTCCGGTGTGGCGGACGCCGATCTGTCGGTTCCGGTGCCCGCTTGTCCCGGGTGGACGTTGAACCAGCTGCTGCGGCACGTCGGATACGCGCACCGGTGGATCGAGCAACTCGTCCGGGAGCGAATTCCGGACGCTGACCGCTCGCTCAGCAAGGCGCACTCGGTCGAGTCGTACGCCGGCGAGACCGCTGCTCTCCTCGGCCCCTGGCTGACCGAGGGAGCTGAGCTGCTGGCGTCGGCGATGCGAGAGGTGTCGCCGGACGAGCCGATCGCGGTGCTGTTCCCGGACGAGCCGGGGCCGCGGTTCTGGTCGCGGCGGATGGCGCACGAGACGTGGGTGCACCGCTTCGACGCGTTCGAGGCGCTCGGGCTGCCGTTCGAGGTCGACCCGGTGGTGGCCGCGGACGGGTTGTGGGAGTGGATGAACGTGGGGCTGCGGATCGTCCACCTGCGACGGCCCGAGTTCGCCGAGCTGCTCGGGCAGGGCGGCACGCTGGTCTTCGAGGCGACCGACGTCGACGCTTCGTGGCACGTGGATCTGACCGGATCCGCGCCGGTGGCAAGCGAGGGCGGGGGCTCGGGCGCGGTGACCGTGCGCGGACCGGCAGCCGATCTGGTGCTGACGCTCTACCGGCGCCAGGGTCCCGACACCCTTGACGTGTCCGGCGATGGCGCGCTGCTGAAGGAGTTTCTGGGCCGGGCGAGGTTCTGAGAACGCGAAAAGGGCCCCGGATTGCTCCGGGGCCCTTTGTCAGCGGTGGCGGTGGGATTTGAACCCACGGAGGCTTGCACCTCACACGCTTTCGAGGCGTGCTCCTTCGGCCGCTCGGACACGCCACCGGTAAGAACAATACAGGGGCCGATCCACTGCGTTAACGCTGGGTCCGGAAGAAACGTTCGAGCAGGTCAGCGCACTCCGACTCCAACACACCGCCCTGAACCTCCGGCCGATGGTTGAGCCGGCGGTCCCGCACGACGTCCCAAAGCGACCCCACAGCCCCGGTTTTCGGCTCCCAGGCGCCGAAGACGAGACGAGAAACACGCGCGAGCACCAAGGCGCCCGCACACATCGTGCAGGGTTCGAGAGTCACCGCGAGCGTGCAGCCGTCGAGCCGCCAGCCGTCGCCGAAACGAGCAGCCGCCTGACGCAGAGCCAAGATCTCGGCGTGCGCGGTCGGGTCGCCGAGAGCCTCGCGGGCGTTGCAGGCCGAGGCGAGCACGGAACCGTCCGGTGCGAAGACGACCGCGCCGATCGGGACGTCCGCGGCCGACAGCGACGCCGCGACGAGAGCGGCCCTGATCATGGCTTCTGGGGAGATCACGCCTGGATCGTGTCGAGCAGCTTCGTGAACTCGTCGATGAAGCCGATGCGCTGGGCGATCATCTGGAGCTGCTCGTCCGGGTAGAGGTCGTCCTCGTCGACGATGATCTGGAGCTCGTGCGAGGGCATGCCGAGGTCGGCCAGCACGCCGAGGTCGCCCTCCGGCCAGATCTCGTTGTCTTCCTCGTCCGGCGGTTCGACGCGCAGGAGATCGAGAACGTCGGCCGCGATGTCGTAGTCGAGGGCGGCGGCCGCGTCGGAGAGCAGCAATGCCACACCGCCGGGCACGGGGCGCAGGATGATGAAGAACTCGTCGTCGACGGCGAGTAGGCCGAAAGCGGCGCCGGTCGAGCGCAGTTCGCGCAGCTGAGTGATCGCCGCGTCCAGCTCTGACAGCGCGGAGCTGTCCATCCTGCTGCACCGCCAGCGGCCGTCCTCCCGGACGACCGCGACCGCGAAGCCGTTGACCGGCTCCTGCTGTGTCATGTGCACACCGTAGGGCCCAGACGACCTTCCCGGTAGCCGAGGTGGTGGCACCATCGGTAGATGAGCACAACTACGCCGGACCCGCGTCTCGCCGGACTGCTCGAAGGGGCGCGCTCGCTGCAGCCCCGCACCGTGGCGCTGCGCAGGCAGATCCACCGCCACCCTGAACAGGGACTTCAGCTCCCCCGGACGCAGGCGGCGATCCTGCACGCGTTGGAGGGGCTGCCGCTCAAGGTCACGAAGGGCGAGTCGACGACCTCGGTCGTGGCGGTGCTCGAGGGCGAACGGCCGGGGCCGACCGTGTTGTTGCGCGGTGACATGGACGGGCTGCCGCTCCAGGAGGACACCGGGCTGCCGTACGCGTCCGAAGTGGACGGCAACATGCACGCCTGCGGGCACGACACGCACGTGGCGATGCTGGCGTCGAGTGCCCGGCTGCTCGCTGATCGGCGCGACGCGCTCAGGGGCAAGGTGCTCTTCATGTTCCAGCCGGGCGAGGAGGGTTATCACGGCGCCCGGTACATGATCGAGGAAGGCCTGCTCGACGACGGCGTGGAGAAGGCGTTCGCGCTGCACATCACGTCCAGGATGAAGTCCGGCGTGGTGACGTGCCGGCCGGGTGCGATCATGGCGTCCGCGGACTCGTTCCACGTCCACGTGAAGGGCCGCGGCGGGCACGGCGCGATGCCGCACAACGCGCTGGACCCGGTCCCGGCGGCCGCGGCGATGGTCGGGGCGTTGCAGACGATGGTCGGCAGGCGGGTCAGCGTGCACGAGCCGGCCGTCGTGACGGTCGCGCAGATCAACGCCGGCACGACGACGAACATCATCCCGGAGACCGCCACGCTCGACGGCACGATCCGGACGTTGTCGGAGGCCACCCGCAAGCTCGTGCACAAGGAGCTCAAGCAGGTCATCAAGCACACGGCCGCCGCCTACGGGTGCCACGCCGAGGTCAGCATCATGCCGGGCTACCCGGTCACGGTGAACGACGACGTGGTCGGCCGGCACGTCGTCGATCTCGCCGCACAGGCGATGGGGCCGACGTGGAGCGAGCCGATGCTCGACCCGCTGATGGGCGCCGAGGACTTCTCCTACGTGCTGCAACGGGTGCCGGGCGCGCTGGCGTTCCTCGGTGCGTGCCCGCGCGGGATCGACCTGGACGACGCCCCGCCGAACCACTCGAACCGGGTGCTGTTCGACGAGGCCGCGATGGAGCACGGGGTGGCGACGTACGCGGCGTTCGCGCTGGACGCCCTCCGCTAGTTGCAAGCACGCGTCGCACGGAATGATGGACAACGTGCGAGACGTGTGCGTGATCGGACTGGGACTGATCGGCGGCTCCGTGCTGCGAGCCGCCAAGGCTGCCGGGCGCACGGTGTGGGGTGCCACGGCGAGCA
>JAVXWK010001026.1:0-5705 GCA_032230575.1 Pseudonocardiales bacterium
GATGACCTCCTGGATGGATCGCTGCAGGCCGTACAGGTCTAGGCCGTAGAACCCCGCCTTGGTTAGCTCGCCCCCCTCTCGACCGACGCGATCGTTGTGCTCGCGCAGCCATCCGACGAAGTCCAGCACCACCGTGTTGCGCCACATCCAGGTCGGAAAGCCGACGAAGCCGCGCAGTGCCTCCTCCGCCACTTCGTCGTCGCTGCGGGCCCGCACGTAGCGGTTAACCCGATATGCGTCCGGCCAGTCCGCCTCCACCGCTACTGCCGTGAAACCTCTTTCCTCGATCAGGCGCCGCGTCATCCGAGCACGCGCGTCGTAGAACTCGTGAGTACCGTGCGAGGCCTCTCCGAGCAGCACGTACTGGGCATCGCCGACGAGATCGAACAGCGCCGCGTCGTCCGGCACGCCTTCCTCCGCCGAACGGCCCTCTGACCGGATGATCGCCGCGTCCGTCGGCCGTGGCGCGCCGCGACCGGACGGCCGCGCCGTGGTCGCCGCGGCACGCAACAGCTCGCGTACCTCTTCGTCGGTGGTCTGGGTGAAATCCCAATAGGACTCGCCGACTGCCACGAAGGGCGTCGGCGTGCTGGCGCACACGACATCGTCGACCAGGTCGGCAAGCTCGCCGCATGTCGGCGCCGGCGCGGCGGGCACGGCGACGACAATGCGCGCCGGCCGATGCTGACGCACCGCCCGGATGGCGGCCCTCACGCTGGCGCCGGTGGCCAGCCCGTCGTCGACCAGGATGATGGTCTTGCCGGACAGGTCTGGCGGCCGGCGGCCCTCTCGGTAGGCCCGCTCGCGGCGCAGCAGCTCGCGGCCCTCCCGCTCAGCCATTTGTTGCACTGCTTCGGGCGAAATCCCGAGACCGCGGATCACATCGTCATTGAGAACCGTCACTCCGCCAGTGGCGATGGCGCCCATCGCCACCTCTTCGTGCCCGGGCACGCCCAGCTTGCGGACGACGAACACATCCAGAGGTGCGCCCAGCGCCGTCGCGACCTCATAGGCGACCGGCACCCCGCCCCGTGGCAGTGCCAGGACGACGACGTCGTCCCGGCCGCGGTAGCCCTCGAGCATCCTCGCCAGTACGCGACCTGCGTCGCGCCGGTCACGAAACACCCGTCGTCCCGTGCGCGGGCCCGCCTGTGTAGTCATGGGAGTCACCGCCAGGCCGGTTGCCGTGGCCCTACTCTGCCAAGAGGCAGCGCGGCGAACCTCCCAAGAACTGGCTACATTCCAGGGCCGATCGGATGCACCCGCTAGTTCGCAAGTTCTTTAGCGCCGCGGCCGCCTATGCACCCGGTGGACACGGTTCTACCATTGGCTCTTCGATCGGCCCTGCTGTCACTAACGCCGCCCATATGGAGTGTCTGTCCAGCACTGGAGGGCGGGTTGAGACCCGCGCACAGACAAGATCGCTTGGGTGCCGGACGCTCGCTCGCTGAACGATCCGCGATGGCCTGACCCGCTCTGGGAGGCACGGTGAGCACTACCCCGCGAGAGGCAGCGGTTAGCCGCGGCCCGCAGTTGTCGGCGGTGACGTCGCTCATGCGGGTTCCGTCGACGACGACTGAGCTTCATGACAGCCTTGCCGGAGCGGCGGCCAAGATGGACCGCGGCGCTTTGCTCATCGTTGGCAGCGACAACAAGCCAATCGCGATCCTCACCCTGCACGACCTACGGCGCGCAGTCGCCGCTGGAGTAGACGTGCGCCGAGCCACGGTCGAGAGGTGGGCAACACCCTCACCGCGAACCATCCTGACGAGTGCAACGATCATCGATGCGGCGCGCGCCCTGATCGACGCCGGGCACGGACATGTTCCCGTCGTGGACGAGCACCACCGCCTGGTCGGCATCGTGTCCCGCGCGGACGTCCTGCGGGTCCTCGCGCATTCTCCGCGGATCGTGTCGGCAGTCATCTTCGTGTCCGACCTGGACCGGTCGGCCGCCTTCTACGGCGACCTGCTGAACCTCATTCCCACACATAGTGATGCGACGGCCGTGTTCCTCGCCGCATCGAACGGGACCCTGCTATGCCTCAGGGCGCTGCGCGAGGGCGCCTTGCGTCACCCGGGCGGCCTTGGTCTGCAGTACGTCATCTGGACGGCGGCCGACGAGCACGACCTGGCTCGGTGTGAAGGCGTCCTGCGGAGCAGGAACGCACACATCCGGACATCGACCTTCGACCGCATCACCGCGATCGAGGGACGCGATCCCGACACCGTCCCCATCCTGATCACCTACCCTGCGCCCGGTGACGCACAGCCCGGCGCGCTCGCGCCGCGCATCTACACCTGGTAGTCGCCCGACGCGGCTACCGCGCCATGCCGGTTTACCAACCTTGCCGCGCAGCAGCTTCGGGCATTCCCGTCACACCGTTCGCCCCCCGCGCCCCAGTCTGCGTGCTGACGCTGCAACCTGCGAGGCCAGTGATAGCGCGTTCAGGGGAGGCGCTATCGCCGGCCGGCGGAGCATTGTGAGCGAGATGCGAAGGTACCTGCCTTCGCCGCTGTCGCCTCCTCTGCCGGCCGGGAACGGAGCACCGGTGGCAGCCAGAAGGGTACGTGCCCAAGACCGACTCGTTTCCCACACGCGCAGCAATCCGGTCCCCCGGGCCAGCCGCGCCCAACCACCGCACTCGTGGGAAGATTCATGAACGCCGTCGAGACCACAGCCACCAACACCGACGTGGCCAGGGCGGCGCACGTTACCGCGGGAGCCGCCGAACGCCATCGCGAGACCGAGCGAAAGTTCGACGCGCACCCGGACACCCCACTTCCTGACCTGACCTGCATCAAGGGCGTCGTGACGTTCACCGAGCCGGTCGAGACGACGCTGGAGGCCACCTACTTCGACACCACCGATCTGCGGCTTGCCGCCCGCGGGATCACGCTGCGGTGTCGCACCGGCGGATTGGACCCGGGCTGGGACCTCAAGGTGCCGGTCGGCGACAGCGAACGCACCGAGTTCCGACTGCCTCTCGAGGAGGCCGTCGGCGGCGTGCCCGAGCCGCTGCTGCGGGAAGTTCGGGCCATTATCCGTGATCGGGACCTGGCCCCGGTGGCGATCGTCCGGACGACCCGGCGGGAACGGTGCCTGCTGGACGCTGTCGGGAACGTGCTGGCCGAGGTTGCCGACGACACCGTCCACGCCCAGCGGCTCGTCGGCCCGGCCGTTGAGCTGCCGCCCTGGCGCGAGGTGGAGGTGGAGCTGGCCCATGGCGACAAGGCGCTGCTGGATGCGGTGACGGCCCGGCTGGAGTCGGCCGGCATCACACGCTCCCGGGCCAGCTCCAAGTTGCATCGCGTCCTCGACGAGCTTGTTGCATCACGACGCCAGACTCCGGCGCTGGGCAAACGGCCCACGGCCGGGGAGGCGTTCCTCGCGTACACATGCCAACAGGTCGACCTGTTGATCTCCTGGGACCCGCCCGCGCGACGCGACGAACCGGACGCTGTGCATCAGATGCGGCTCGCGACCCGGCGACTGCGCAGCGCGCTGGCGACGAACAGGCCGCTGCTCGTGCGGGACCGAACCGACCCGCTCCGTGACGAGTTGAAATGGCTTGGACTGATGCTCGGCGGCGCCCGGGACGCGGAAGTGCTGCGCGACCGGCTACGCGACCTGGTCGCGGCCCAGCCGCCGCAGTTGATCCTCGGACCGGTGCCGGACCGCATCGAACTGGACATGGGACAGCGGTACCAGGCCGCCAGAAGCCACCTCCTCCCGACCCTTGACGACCCGCGCTACCTGCGCCTGCTCGACACCCTCGAGGACCTGGTCACCCACCCACTGTTTACCGAACGGGCGCACCGCCTCGCGCAGCGGGAAGTGCCCCGGCTGGTGGCCCGCGCTTGCCGCCGCGTCGACCGCGCGGCCGCAGCCGCCGACGTTGCCCATGACGACAACGAGCGAGACCGGCATCTGCATGAGGTCCGCAAGGCCGCCAAGCGCGCACGCTACGCGGCGGAGTCCGCCGCACCGGTCTACGGCAAGCCAGCCAGACGCCTCGCCAAGCGGATGGGGGCCGTAGCCGAGGTCCTCGGCAACAACCAAGACAGCGTGATCGCCCGCGATGCACTGCTCGAGATCGCCGCCAGCGCGCACGCTGCGGGCGAGAGCGCCTTCACGTACGGGCTGATGTACGGGGCTGAGTGTTCACGAGGCCTAGAGGCGCAGCATGCCTACCGCGCGGCGCTGCACAGCGCGTCCAGCAAAAAGGTTCGCCGATGGACCCAGTAGGTGTCTGCTCAACCCGCGGGGCCGAGCCCACTGTGTGCACGGCGCGTAGAGGTCCGGGAGAGGTGGAACGGGACGCTGGTAATCACCAGGTCCGGTAGGGGGCGCAACGCTTTGCGAAGTCGCGATGCGACCGGGCTGTGCAGGAGCTGTTCCCAGTGGTGCGCGGGCACCAGCTCATAGAGCACAACGGTTATCGTGAGGTCCCGGCGCTGATAGTGCAGCGCCTCGAGGTAGTGGGTTAGCGGGGGCACGACGGCGCGGTAGGGCGACACGATGGTCTCCAACCTGATGTGGTTGCCCCACTGAGTCCATTGTTCGCGGAACTGCTCGGCCCCTCTTCGCTCGGCGCGATATGCACCGCGAAGGTAGGCGTGGCGAATGATGCCGCGTATGCCAGTGCGCGCAAGCTGGCCAGGTGCAGCCGCGATACTGGTACCACGATCAGGTGGTGCACCTGCTCGGGTGTTTCCTCCTCCTCCTCCTCCTCCTCCTCGTCAGACGGGAACGGCGCCACGTTCAGGTCCTGTGACGGCTCACGTACTGACAGCGCCGTGTTCACGACGTCGTAGTGGGAGTGGATGCGCACAAGTACGCCGACAGTGAGCGGGATAGCCACCAGAGTCACCCACGCACCGTCCGAGAACTTCGTGACAGCGACAATGACGGTGACGACTGCGGTGAGTGCCGCCGCTGATCCATTGACGACGACGCCCTTGCGCCAGTGCGAGCCGTGTGCTCTCCACCAGTGCGCAACCATTCCTGTCTGCGACAACGTAAACGCGAGGAAAACGCCGACGGCGTAGAGCGGGATGAGAGCCTCGGTCCTCCCCCGAAATGTGAGGAAGAGGATCGACGCCAGCACGGTCAGGGTCACCATGCCATTGGTCAGGGCCAGGCGGTCGCCTACGCGGAGGAACAGTCGCGGCGCGTAGTCGTCGTGCGCCATGAAGGAGAGCAGTCGTGGGAAGTCGTTAAAGGCGGTGTTGGCGACCAGCAACAGGATGAGCATGGTCGCGACCTGGAGGTACGCGTAGAGCATGCCTGCACCGAAGACCTTGTGTCCTAGCTGCGAGAGCACGGTCTCGCCCGGCCTCGGAACGATGCCGTCAAGGTGGATCAACATGACCAGGCCCGCAAAGATGGCCACCATGAGGCTGACCATCCACGTCAGCGTGGTGAGCCCGTTGCGCCATTCGGAAGGGCGGAAAGCGGGAAGGGCGTTGGAGACCGCCTCGATGCCGGTCATCGACGTGGCGCTTGAAGCGAACGCGCGGAGGACAAGAAAGAGGGTCAGCCTCGGTCGCGTGAATGGGAGGGGCTGTGATTGGTTGAAAACCGCGCTGTCCCGCTTGGACGAACCCGACCGGGATGAGGGCGAAGATGCCGACCAGGAACGCGTATGTGGGTGCTGCGAAGATGGCCCCAGCTTGACGAACTCCGCGCAGGTTTCCTGCCAG
>JAVXWK010000090.1:0-4152 GCA_032230575.1 Pseudonocardiales bacterium
GCACCGTGATGCCCGCACAAGCCACGATCGACACCACCGGAAAGGCACCACGCAGATCGCGCAGAAGGTTTTCGTCGTCACCGATGGCGGCAACGGGATCGGGCGGGACATCGTGCGCGGGCTCATCGGCCGTGGCGCGTGGGAGCCACTGTCGACCTCAGCGAAAGCGCTCGAGGTGAACTACGAACCCTTGCCGCCCACTCAGGAGGTCAGTGGCCAGCGGCGAGCTTCACAGCGATGACGATCCCGCCGATGAGCAGGTTGACCAGTCCACTGAGGATCGATGCCCAGCGACCCGCTCCCATCCGTCGCCCCGACACGCACCCCCACACGAACAAGGCCGCGGTGTCGACGGCGACCGAGAGGTAGAGCGCGGTCGGCAGCGCGAGCACGCCGAGCCAGGACAGACCCACGAGGACAAGCGGACCTATGCCCGCGGTCATCAGCGGGCTGGTGACGAACAACATCCGGCGCAGCTCCGCCGCGCTCATCCTGCGCCCGTGGGCGAACTGGTGCGCCGGTATCTCCGCCGCGAGCGTCGCCAGCCACAGACCCAGCGACGTCCCCGCCACGGTCAGCGCGACCGACAGGTGGGTGACCGACTCGGAGAACGCCAGCCCGAGCGTGACCGCGATGATCGTCAGGTCCGCATAGATCCGTTCCTTGAGACGTCCCGCGATCCCCGAGATGTCATCGACCGCTCCGGCCATCGACCTGTCGCTCCACTTCGTACCTTGGTCTCGCTGATGCGGACGCTGGTGATCTCGCTGATTCCCTGGGCGGCGACCGCCGCTCTGCTCACCTCGGCCGGAGGTGAGAACGCTCAGACCGTGGACCAGCCTCCGTCGCTGGGGAGCACCGCGCCGTTGATGTTCGGCGAGTCGTCGCTGAGCAACCAGGCGATGGCCGCCGCGAGGTGTTCCGGCTGCGCCCGCACCGGTTGGATCGCCTGGATGATCGGCATGACGCGGCCGACACCGAACTCGGACCTCACCGATGCCTCGATGTTGGTCTGAACGGCACCGGGGACGACGACGTTGGCTCGGATGCCTTGCGGGCCGTAGAAGAACGCGACGCTCTTCGTGTAACCGACGAGCGCGTGTTTCGAAGCGGTGTAGGCCGCGCCCGCCGCGGAACCGCGCAAGGCCGCCTCGGAAGCGATGTTCACGACCGCTCCCCCGCCACCGGCGATCATGACGGGCAGCACCGCTCTGGTGAGCCGCATCGGTCCGGTGAGATTGACCCCGAACACCCGGTCCCAGGTGGCGTCGTCGATCTCCGCGGGCGGGAGGAAGCCGTCCATGATGCCGGCGACGTTGGCCAGGCCGTCGATCTTGTCGCCGGCCTCCGCGAGGATCGCGTCAATGGTGGCCGGCGCGGCGATGTCGCCGGCGATGGCGTGTACGTCGCACTCGTGCAGGTCCGCGGTGAGACCGGCGAGGCGGTCCACGTCCACGTCGGTGGCGATGACGCGGCCGCCCTCGTGGGCGATGCGGACCGCGGTGGCACGTCCGATGCCGGATCCGGCTCCTGTCACGATCACGGTCTTGCCGGTGAACCGGTCGGTTGCGTTTGTCACTGGTTCTCCTGCGGTAGTGCGGAATTCTGGACGAGGCGCAACACAGTGCCCTCACCGTGGGCGGAGACGAGCAGAGATCCGTCGACGGCGGCCGTGATGTCGGCGAACTGAGCGACTGGCAGATTTTCGGCATCGACGTCGGCCTGCCCCGTGGTGAGCGAGATCCTGAGCAGCCGCCGGTGTGCGACGTCGATCGTGAACAGGTCGTCGCCCCGGATGGCGAGTCCCTGTGGTGCGCCGAGGCCGTCCGTCACGATCACGGGCTTGCCGTCGGCGAGCCGAACCACTTGTCCGAGGCGGTCTTCGCTGACATAGCAGGTTCCGTTGTCTTCGATGGCCACGCCGACCGGATGGTCGAGGCCCTCGGCGAGCACGGTCACGGTGCCGGACTTGTCGATCGCCACGATCCGTCCCACGTCCGATTCGGCGACCACGGTCCGGCCTTCGGGCCCGGTCACGATTCCGGAAAGTCCACTTAGGCCTGACGCACGCACACCGGTGGTTTTGCTCACCGGGTCGTAGGCGTGGACCTCGCCCTGCGTTGTGGCGATCTGGAGGACATCACCGTCGGCGGCGACCCCGCGGACGAAGACCGGCAAGCTGCCGGTGACCACGTCCACGACGTCGGTGCGGCCGTCGCCGGTGATCGCCGCGAGACTGAAGTGGTCGGCCGCGTAGACGGTGCCGTGGTTGTCGGCGGTGATCCCGAACGGCCCGGTGAGGCCCTGGGGAACCACCGAGCGGATCCGGTCGTCGGCACAGATCTCGGTGATACCGCCGCCGGCGAAGCTGGAAACGAACATCCGGTTGTCGCTGTCGAATGCGGCGTTGTCCAGTCCCACGACGCCAGTGGTGATCATCGACCTGTGCCCGGTGCCGAGGTCGATGCGGGTGATAAGGCCCTCCGGTCCGCAGGACAGCACCATCATGACACCCGCCCGGTCGAACCGGACGGCGACCGGCGCGTCGAGGTCCGCGGCAACCAGTTCGGGCATGCCACCGTCCGGTGAGATCCGCCAGACCTGTCCCGTCACCATGTGCGGGTAGTACAGGTAGCCGTCCGGGCCGGCCTGCATCGCATTGCCTCTGCCGAGCCCGTCCGTGAGAACCCTCGGCTCCGCACCGTCGGGAAACACCTCGAACAGGCGGCCGTTCATGACCATCTCGTTGACGAAGAGCCGATTCCCGACGCAGGTGATCCCGTTGGGTGCCTGGACGACATCCGAGACGACGCCGAGGTCACCGTCCTGGGTGCGGCGCCACACCAGGCCCGGATCCAGGTCGGCGATGTACATCGTGCCGTCGGCGGCGAACGCGAGATCATCCGGTGACCGCACCAGGCCGCCCTGCGCAACCACGACCTCGACGTCGCCGGACGTGATGTCGACCGCGCTGATCTGCCCGCTGAGGTACTGCGCCACGTACAGGCGGCCGTCGGGACCGAAGGCGATGCCGTTGGCTCCCCGCAACCGGTTCGGCGGCACCAGCCGTTCCACCCTCCAGCGCCGGCTCATTCGGTTCCGTCCCGGAGCACGTCGGCGAAACCATTGCCGTCCCGCCATTTCCTGATCAGGTCGTGGAACTCGAGCGCCGTCCCGCCGTACGTGTCGGGACGTGCCACGTGCATGCCTTCGTTGTTCTTGTAGCCCGGCGTGCATTCGGCGAGCACGGGATCGGGCTTGTTGCTCTGCCGGACGAGCGTCAGCCAGGCGTCCTCCGCCTCGGCGGTGGGCTCGACGTACGGCGCCTGCCGTTGCCCGGCCTCCTTGATCATCGCTGCGACGTGGCCGGCCTGCTCGTCCAGGACGTGCACGAAGTTCACCGCCACCGCGTTCTGCGAGATGCCCATGCAGAACAGGTTCGGGAAACCGCGGGCGGTCAGGCCCTGGAACGTGCGGATGCCGTTGCGCCAGTGATCAGCGAACGTGATGCCGTCGCGGCCGTGCACCGCGGGACTGCCGCTCATGCCGGGATGGGTGCGGCCGACCTCGAAGCCGGTCGCGAAGACGATGCAGTCCACCTCGTGCTCGACACCGTCGACGACGATCCCCCGCTCGGTGATCCGTTCGACGCCACGCCCGCCGGTGTCCACCAGCGTCACGTTGGGACGGTTGAACGCCGGCAGGTACTCGTCGCTGAACGTCGGCCGTTTGCATGGGTTGCGGTACCACGGCTTCAACGCCTCGGCCGTCGCCTGATCCGCCACGATCGCGTCCACCCGGCCGCGGATCTCGTTCATCTTCTGGAAGTCGGCGATCTCCAGCACGAGCTCCCGCTCCTGCTCCGACAGGTCGCTTCCCGCGGCGGCCAGTGCCGCCTCGGAACGTTGCGGGAGATCACCCCACCTGTCGCCGACCATGTCCTCGCCGGGCCAGGCTCCGTCGACGACGGCGAGGAAGTTGTCACGCCGGCGCCGATGCCATCCCGGTTGCAACGTCGACGCCCACTCCGGCTCGGTCGGCCGGTTCCCGCGTTCGTCCACTGAGGACGGTGTGCGCTGGAAGACGAAGAGGTGCTGGGCGTCCTCGGCGAGGCGTGGCACGCACTGGATTGCGGTGGCTCCGGTGCCGATG
>JAVXWK010000101.1:0-4549 GCA_032230575.1 Pseudonocardiales bacterium
ATCAAAGTCGCTTACACGCTGAACGCGCACGGAAAGACCGTTACGTGTTCGGACGGTTCCAAGGAGTTCATCGAGCCGCAGTTCACGACGACGAACGCCTCAGGCCGACCGATCCACAACGCAAAGATCTGCCTAAGTGGAACGACCTGCAACGCGAACCCGAGTTTCGAGGGTGGCGACCGTCGTCTCGGCGACTTCTTCACCATCAGCTTCGATCGTGACGGCAACCTGATCATCGCCTCCGCCGACACGATGCTGAAGAGTCCTACCGGCGGTCCGAAGGCGATCTCGAACCCGATCTTCATCAAGCAGGATGGTGGAGCCAGGATGCTGGTCGAGCCGGACAAGACCCGCAAGACCCGTCCTCTCTGCATCACGCCGAACTGCTAGCTGCTACTTTCTAGACAAGTCATCGAGGGCCCCCGAAAGGGGGCCCTTTCTCTTGGGAGGTCAGCATGCTGAAGGAGTTCAAGGCTTTCGTCCTGCGCGGCAACGTCGTGGACCTGGCGGTAGCCGTGGTCATCGGTGCTGCCTTCGCCAAAGTCGTCTCCGCGTTCACCGAGAAGGTGATGCAACCGTTCATCAACGCGGCAGGCGGCCGGGAGTCCATCGGGTTGGGATTCTTCATCCGCAGCAACGACGCCAAGACCTTCGTCGACTTCGGCGCATTGCTCACGGCGCTGATCAACTTCCTCATCGTCGCGGCGGTCGTCTACTTCGTCGTGGTGGTGCCGGTCACCAGGCTGATGCAGCGCCGCGAACGCGGCGAGGAGCCTCCGGTCGAGGCGCCGACCGAGGACATCGTGCTGCTGCGCGAGATCCGCGACTCGCTGCTGGCGCGCAACATCTGAGCCGCTCCGTCAGTAGTGCGGGGGCTTCTCGCGAGAGATCCGCTCGTCGTCGTCGGCCTCGTCCGGCCGCTCGCCCCAACCGCGGTCGGTGTCGTCCTCGGACTGCTCAAGCGGCGGGTCGGCATCCGGTCCGGCGGGTTCGCTCACGACGCCGACCCTAGTCGCCGCGGGCATGGTGAAGGCAGTGCTGTCAAGACCGGGATGACTGCGGACCGGAATGGGCGTACGACGCGTCACCCTCCGCATCCGAGTGGAGCCAACTGGCGGATAACTCCGATCCGCCCCTGCCGCAAGTGGCTCGATGAAGGCATAATGAGAAGTGATGACAACGTCCCGCGCCGTGACCCGACGCCATCTGCCCAGTAGCCCCTTCAACGCCCCCGTCGCACGGCAGGTTGAGCAGTTCGCCGTCAACGACCGGGTCACCCACGACCGTTACGGGCTCGGCTCGGTCGTCGGGATCGAGCAGGAGATCGCGGTCCTCGTCGACTTCGGCATCCAGCGTGTGCGGATCACCACGCCGTACACCAAGCTCAACAAGCTCTGACTCCAGCAGCCCGCCGGTCCCAGAGCCCTGCCAGGCCGCCCGTCGGCGTCCTCGTGCTCCGTGTGACCCCTCCCTGCGCTCGATCTCAGGCCGGATGGCGTATTCATCCACGATGTCGTTGTCATCGCCGCATCATGTAGTCGATTTTCTGCGCAATTTTGTCCAGACTCTTGCAGACCTGGTGCTCGAGGGCGTACTTTCGCGCCGCGGGTAGGAAGCGCCGTCGGGGCGGCTGCGGCCCGCCGCACGCCTCATTCGCGCTAGGGAAGCGAGTACCACCATGGCCCGCTCCGCACGTGTACTCGCCTCGCGCCCTCGGCGCACCGCGCTGGCAGTCAGCGCCGCCCTGCTCACCTCGGTGGTGACCGGCGCCGTGGCGCAGGCTGCTCCGGCTGCCGCCGACACATCCGGCGTGACGAGAGCGGGGCTTGCGCCGAGTCTCGTCGCGGGCCGCGGCGCGGACGTCAGCTTCCTCGAGCAGGAGGCGGAGAACGCGCTCACCAACGGCACGGTCATCGGTCCCAACCGCAAGGCCTACACCCTGCCTGCGGAGGCATCCGGTCGCCAGGCCGTGCGACTCGCGCCAGGGCAGTACGTCGAGTTCACGCTGCCGGCCGCCACGAACGCGATCAACGTGCGCTACAGCCTGCCCGACGCGCCGAACGGTGGCGGCATCACCGCACCGCTGTCCGTTGCGGTGGGCGGCAAGCACGAGACGTCGATGACGCTGACATCGCAGTACTCCTGGCTCTACAACCAGTACCAGTTCTCCAACGACCCGAACGCCGATCCGATCCACCCCGACTGGTGGATGGTCGAGCGCGACGGCGGCGAGTTCGCGACCGGCATCACCAAGCCGTTCCGGCCGATGCACTTCTACGACGAGCAGCGTCTCCTGCTCAGCAAGACCTACGCGGCAGGTGACAAGCTCCGGCTGACGGCGAGCGCGGGCGCCGCCTGGACGGTGATCGACCTGGTCGACACCGAGCTCGTCGCGAAGCCGGCGAACAAGCCGCACAACGCGCTGTCCGTCCTCGACTTCGGTGCCGACCCGACCGGCAAGAAGGACGCGGCTCCCGCGATCGAGGCGGCGATTGCGTCGGCGAAGGCCAAGGGCAAGGGCAAGACCGTCTTCATCCCGAAGGGCACCTACCAGGTCAACCGGCACATCGTCGTCGACAACGTCACGATCCAGGGCGCCGGCAACTGGCACACGATCATCAAGGGCAAGCAGGTCACCCTCGCCGCACCGCTGCCGGACAAGTCGATCCACACCGGCGTCGGCTTCTACGGCAAGTACATCGAGGCCGGTGGCAGCAACAACGTGCACCTGTCGGACTTCGCCATCGAGGGCGACGTCCGCGAGCGCATCGACACCGACCAGGTCAACGGCATCGGCGGTGCCATGAGCAACTCGACGATCGACGGCCTCTACATCCAGCACACCAAGGTGGGACTCTGGTTCGACGGCCCGATGACCAACACCCAGGTGACCAACAACATCGTCGTCGACCAGATCGCCGACGGCATCAACTTCCGCCGCGGCGTCACTCACTCGAGCGCCAGTAACAACGTCTTCCGCAACACCGGCGACGATGCGATGGCCATGTGGTCCGAGATCGACGCGGATGTCGCGAACGTCTTCGACCACAACACGGTTCAGACACCGACGCTGGCCAACGGCATCGCAATCTACGGCGGCACCGACAACACAGTCTCGAACAACCTGGTGGCCGACCCGATCCGTGAAGGCAGCGGGCTGCACGCCGGCTCGCGCTTCGGTGCGAGGCCGTTCACCGGCGTCCTCAAGTTCACCAACAACACGGTGGCCCGCGCGGGAACCTACGAGCTCAACTGGAACATCGGCCTCGGCGCGATCTGGATCTACGCGCTGGAGTCGAGCATCTCCGGCATCGAGGTGACGGGCGACCACTACCTCGACAACACGTACAACGCGATCATGGTCGTGGCTGACTGGCCCGTGAAGGACCGCTACTCGATCACCAACGTGTCCTTCAAGGACGTGCGCGTGGACGGCACCGGCACCTCGGTGCTCAGCGCTCGCGCCATGGGATCGGCTGCCTTCGAGAACGTCGACGCCCGCAACGTCGGGGCACCGGTGCCGTGGGGCGACGACCGCGAGCTGTTCGTCAACAACTGCGGTGCCTTCAACTGGGACTGGGCGCATGGCTCCGAGTTCAGCCTCGTCGACCGAGGCGGCAACGACTACTTCGGCGACCCCACCCAGTCGACCTGGCTGCCCGCGTGGCTCATGCCGAACCTGATCACCTGCAACGACCGCCCGCCGGTCAACCCGCCGCCGGCACCGTCGGCGTGGTAGCCGAGAGATAGGCGCCGACGAGACTCGGGGCGGTGCGGGCGAAGTGCCCCCCGCCCCGCCCCGGTTGAATTCAGGCCGCTCCGGTAACCTCCTGAACGCGCCATCAGGCAGGCGGCAGAGAAGATGATCTTGGTGCGACCGGTTTCTCGTGACCGTTCTCGTGCTGCCCCCGCCCTCGCGCCCTCGTAGCTCAGGGGATAGAGCATCGGTTTCCTAAACCGTGTGTCGCAGGTTCGAATCCTGCCGGGGGCACAACTCGGCGCTATTTCCACCCGCCCGGGCATCACCACGGCTGGGCCTAGCGCGGTGACGCTGAGTTATTTTTCGGTCACAAATGGCCGCATCGATGGCTCTGAGTAGTCAATTCGGATGGAGAATCTGGCCTGTTCCGCCTGTTCCGCCGAGCCTCTCGAGCGAACACACTTCGTTTGGAGGTCAGGCGTGGGGGTGTTTTCGCCAAGAGGATTGTGCCTGGGGGGCCAAATGACAAGCATCATGCTGATCGACGACGAGCCAGAGATCGTGCGCTTCGTGCGCCGCGGTCTCGAGGCTGAGGGGTATCAGGTTTCGCACGCGACTGACGGAGCCAAAGGACTGCACCGCGCACTGACGGAGCCGGCTGATCTCCTCATCCTGGACTTGCTCATGCCCGGTGTCGACGGCAAGACGGTGCTGGCGGCCGTGCTGTCCCAGGACCCCACGCGCCGGATCCTGGTGCTGTCGGCAGCTGCTGATATCCAAACCCGCCTGGCGTGTCTGGAAAGCGGTGCCGTCGACTTCCTGGCAAAGCCGTTCTCGATGAGGGAGCTC